>DAIDJX010000163.1 GCA_027451165.1 Prolixibacteraceae bacterium
AGATGGGTCAGAAATAAAAGCTTTCACTATGTTGTTCTCACGGGGCTGGCCAAAACAGAAATTTACTGCTGAGAACAGGCAAAAACAAAGAAAAATTCGTATATTAGAGCTCATAATGAACAAAAATAACATTTAAATCTTACACTATGAATATCGAAGGTACAGCAGGAAATCTGAGGATTTTCATGGGAGAGTCGGATACGGTAAACGGCATGCCTTTATATGAGGCTATTGTCCGTGCTGCCAGGGAAGCAGGGCTGGCTGGTGCATCTGTTTTTAAGGGAGTCATTTCCTTTGGAGCCAGTCACTCCCTTCAGACGATGCAGGAATTCAATTTTTCACATGATACACCGGTATTGGTGGAAATAGTGGATGATCACACCAGGCTGGACTCCTTTTTTACCATTTTATTTCAACTGATGGACGAAAGCAAAAAAGGAGGCCTGGTTACCCTCGAAAATGTGAAAGTGCTCCGGTACAGGAAAGGCCTGAAATATACCAATTACGCCAATTCCTGACCGCAGGTGCCTTTATTTGATCCTTCCAGTATGCCAGGTGCATCCCGAAAAGTAAATTCTCCCTTTTTAAAAGCCATCAGGAAAGGTAACAGGGAGGCTGAATTATCCTGTGAACACGGATGGAAATGCCGGCACAAGGTTCACCGGAGTAAAAGAACCTATTGCCGTAAGGTGAAATTCCGGAATAATCCCCCTGAATAAATAAATCCGAAATTCAATACCTTCATTAACATTCCATGAAAAAATCAATGTTGTTGAACCCAAAATAAACAGCCTGAACACAATTTCTTACCTTTGATTCGGTTATTTCCGGGAAACCGGAAGATCAAACAGAGAGTAATAAAAACCATAAACATTTAATCAGAATTATATGATTATCAGTAACGTACACGCAAGAGAGATTCTGGATTCACGCGGGAATCCGACCATTGAAGTGGAAGTAACCCTGGAATGCGGGGCAATTGGCCGTGCGGCGGTTCCATCTGGCGCTTCCACCGGTGAAAATGAAGCACTGGAATTGCGGGATAACGACAAAGGCCGTTACCTGGGAAAAGGTGTTCTGAAAGCAGTTGACAATGTGAACAATGTCATTGCGAAGGAAGTCATTGGCATGTTGGCCACGGATCAGGTCGCCATTGATAAGAAAATGATTGCGTTGGATGGCACCAAAACAAAATCCAACTTAGGCGCCAATGCCATTCTGGGTGTATCGCTGGCCGTTGCCAAAGCTGCCGCTGCCTGTTTGGATATGCCGCTTTACCGGTACATCGGCGGCACCAATGCCAAAACGTTGCCGGTTCCGATGATGAACATCATCAATGGAGGGAGCCATTCTGATGCACCGATCGCTTTCCAGGAGTTTATGATTCGCCCGATTGGTGCTCCTTCATTCCGCGAAGGCCTCCGTATGGGCGCTGAGGTGTTCCATCACCTGAAAAAAGTGCTCCACAAACGTGGCCTCAGCACAGCTGTTGGCGATGAAGGAGGATTTGCACCTGCGCTGAACGGAACCGAAGATGCCCTCAACAGCATCATTGAAGCCATTAAAAATGCCGGGTACAAACCAGGCAGGGCCCAGGATGGCGGAGACGTTTCCATCGGCCTTGATTGTGCCGCTTCTGAATTCTTTGTGGATGGCCTCTACGACTACTCCAAATTTGAAGGCCCAAACGGCGCTAAAAGAACACCTGAAGAACAGGTAGAATTTCTCGCCGGACTGGTAGCCAAATTCCCCATTGATTCCATTGAAGACGGTATGGCCGAAGGTGATTGGGATGGTTGGGTAGAACTTACCAAAAAATTGGGAAATACAACCCAGCTTGTAGGAGATGACCTGTTCGTCACCAATGTCGAATACCTCAAAAAAGGTATTGAATTGGGCGCTTGTAACTCCATCCTGATTAAGGTCAATCAGATCGGATCACTGACCGAAACCCTGGATGCCATCGACATGGCCCACCGCGCCGGTTATACCTCTGTTACCTCACACCGTTCCGGCGAAACAGAAGATTCAACCATCGCAGATATTGCGGTTGCCACCAACAGCGGACAAATCAAAACCGGCTCACTCAGCCGTTCCGACAGGATGGCAAAATACAACCAGCTCCTCCGTATCGAAGAGGAACTGGGCGATGCTGCGATCTACGGATATAAAAAGGTGATGAAGAAATAATGACAAAAAAGAGGCTGCCCTTTTGAGACAGCCTCTTTTTTTTATTCCTTATTCTTTTCAAGCCTTCCTTTCCACAAATAAGACAGGATCAAAGCCAGTCCACCAAACATCAGAATCATGGAAATGATCGAAGATCCATGAGGTAGTCCTGCATATTCTTCCAGGAACATTCCGATAAAAAGACCTACTGCCAAACCTACCATAAAGAGTCCCCACTTAAATGTGGAATATTGCGAGACTTTCACATTACGGGGCTCCGGAGTAAAAATCTTCGGGTCCACTCCCTTTTCGATCATCGCCATCCGCTCCCTGTTGCGGGTAGTCAGCGAGATGTAAACGATGGCAAACACCATCAGAAAAAACGATACAGGTATAACAATTCCTTCCATGACTTTAAGTATTAAATGTTTTTAATCAATTTTCGCTGATATGACGCAGCTTCTTTACCGGGGTTACATCTTTCCGGAGTTTTTTTAAGATACCTGAAAAAAGGGAATAAGAAATCCCGTTCACTTCGACTCCCTTCGACTCCGCTCAGGGACCGCCGCTCAGGGACCGCCGCTCAGGGACCACCGCTCAGAGACCACTCCTGAGCCAATGTATGGGGGAGGGCAGTTTCGGAGAAACGGGAATATTTATAGAAATGGGAATACCTCACCAACCCTTACCACTGTGTGAAAAACCACCATCCTGAAACGTGAATTATGAAATAGCGCAATTGGCGCGTCATCCGCCAGCTGGCGGAGGTAGGAAAACGTCCCTACACATCCCCGCACCGTTGTTTGAAAAACGTCGCCGAAGTAAACATGGAGCATGGAGCCGAATAAAAGATTTCTTCGCGCCCTTGCGCCTTCGCGGTGATTTACCGATATTTGTCACCCTTAACGCATGAATGTGCCTAAATTGAATGAATAAGGCCGGACTGATCAACTTCCTGGAGAACTGGGAAAACATGTCGCTGCTCTTTAACGACCCGGAGCAGGCCAGGCGCTATTTCCCCCTCCTGATGGAAATAACCCTTACCGGAAAGGAAAAAGTCAGTTGGCGTGCAGCCTGGGCAGCTGATAAAATCAACACCAGGATTCCCGGGATAGCTGCGCCCTGGATTAAGGAGATGTTGGCTGCATTACCGGAAACAAAAGATAAAGGAAAGAAACGGCAGTACCTGAAATTCATCAGCCTCTACCCTATCCCTGAACATGCCGAAGGATTCCTCTTTGAATATTGCCTTGAAAAATTAATGTCGGAGACAGAAGATGTATCCGTAAGAGTTTGGTCCATGCAGATTTTATACAACATCTCGGAATCCCAGCCGGAATTAAAAGAGGAACTCCTTCAAATTATTGAGCAGGAAATGGAATACCGCCCAACTCCGGGCATCATAGCCAGGGGAAGAAAACTGTCTGCACTTTTACGCAAAGAAATCCTTAAAAGAAACAAGGTTTAAGGCAATTTTTCAAGCCTGGATTCTGATTCTACCATTTATTTTATATTTTTGCACCCGCTTTCAATAAGGAAGCAGTTCTGATTGACCCGTGGTGTAATTGGCAACACAACTGATTTTGGTTCAGTAGAGTTCAGGTTCGAGACCTGACGGGTCAACAAAGTTTTGTGATTTTTCTGAATTAACGAATCTGTGTTTTTATTACTTTTGTGGTTGAAATCCGGAATCGTAAATCCGAAATCCGAACTCATTCACTGTCCTGTGGTGTAATTGGCAACACGACTGACTCTGGATCAGTAAAGTCCAGGTTCGAGCCCTGGCAGGACAACCAGATAAAAGACCGCGAAAGCGGTCTTTTGTTTTGTTGCATGCTCCTCATCATTTTTCCTGAAAATAGCTTCAAATAAAAAATTGATTGTATATTTGTTTCGTATTTTTACGAAATAAAGAGATGCAGCATCCAAAAAAGAAATACTACTCCATTGATCAGGAAAAACTGGCCGGGTATGCCAGGGCAGTGTCGCACCCTGTCAGGGTGTTTATCCTTGATTTTCTGGCGGACAATCTCGACAAATGCTGCTACAGCGGCGACATGGCAGAAGAATTGCCCATCGCCCGCTCTACCCTTTCCGAACACCTCCGGGTGCTGAAAAGTGCCGGTCTGATCCAGGGGGAAATCAATCCCCCCTTTATCAAGTATTGCATCAACCGCGAAAACTGGGAAGAAGCCAAACACCTTTTTGCTCAGTTTTTCAAACGGTAAATTTTTTAACAATCAATTTCGGGTTTTTGCGAAATGATAAAAGAATATCCAATATCGAATAACCAATATTCAATGTTCAATGACTAATGACGCGAAGCCAATAACACGAAGCCAATGACATTTTCGAAGAAAGGAATGTACCGTTACCGAATCCTGGCGCTGGTGTTCCTGGCCACAACCATCAACTATTTTGACCGGAGTATCCTGGGGGTGATGGCGCCAACCCTGCAGAAACTTTTTTCCTGGACCAACAGCGATTATGCATCCATCGTAGTAGCCTTTAAAATTGCTTACGGATTGGGATTGTTATTTGTGGGCGGACTGATTGACCGCTGGGGCACCAGGATCGGATATACCGTGTCAATTGCGGTTTGGAGTGTTTTTGGAATGTTGCATGCCATTGTGAGTCCGGCTTTCAGTCTGCTGGGCTTTAAAATTGTCCGCTTTGGGCTTGGCATCGGGGAATCCGGCAATTTTCCGGCAGCCATCAAAACTGTGGCCGAATGGTTTCCAAAGAAAGACCGTGCTTTTGCCACCGGGATTTTTGATGCCTCTACCAGCATAGGGGCTATTCTGGCTCCTTTTGTGGTTGGCGCTATCGTTACTGTGGATGGGAAAAACTGGCAGATTCCCTTTTTGTTTACCGGAGTACTGAGTGCAATTTGGATATTCCTGTGGCTTAAAACCTATCATCCTCCGCATGTGCATCCCAAAGTGTCAAAAGCAGAACTGGAATATATCACCAGCGATTCTGCGGAAGAGAACGAGGAGAAAATCCCCTGGGTGAAGATTCTCCCGAAAAGGGAAACCTGGGCCTTTGCCCTCACCACGGTAACCGATGCCGTCTGGTGGTTCTATCTTTTCTGGGGGGCCAAATTCCTGACGGAACAGTTTGGTATGGATATCAGCAGCATCGGGCTGCCCTTCCTGATCATCTTTTTAATGGCCGATGCGGGGAGCCTGCTGGGCGGACTGGCCTCGGGCGCGTTGATCAGGAAAGGCTGGAGCATCAACAAGGCCAGGAAAATCACCATGCTGGTTTGCGCCATCATCATCCTGCCGGTGTCGTTTGTTCCGGTGCTGGCCAACCAGTGGCTGGCAGTTTTCCTGATCGGTCTGGGCGCCGCAGGTCACCAGTCCTGGTCGATCAACGGTTATACCCTTGTTTCGGACGTATTTCCGAAGAAAGCTGTCGCATCAGTCACCGGAGTGGGGAAAATGGTGGGGGTAGTGGTGGCCATTCTTGCCGATCTTGCTTTGGGCGCCGTGCTGGATACCGCCAATAACTCCGGGTATTTCTGGGCATTTGTCATCGCCGGCGTTTCCTACATCACTTTCCTTGGATTTATCCACCTGCTGATGCCGAAAATGACACCGCTGGACGGTACCCTTCAACACATAGAGGGAGCGTGAGCCTCCGGCTCACCAGGGACTGTGAGTTTCCAAACTCACCCATTGGCTATCAGAAATATATATATCTATTGAAATCATGAAATATTCTGCAATATTATTTTTAGGGCTGACTTTGCTGGGCTTTCAAAGCAATAGTCAGAACAGGAAGGGTTCTCTTTCCCTGGAGGTCCCGATTAAACTTGCAGCGAACAGAGATTTTGCGTTTGTCAGGGGGACAGGTATTTCGATATCCCAATCGGTGCATACCGATCTGAGTGAATATGAACATAAAAATAACTACTCGGATAGAACATTCCTTTGGTCTCTGGCTCCCCGTTTAGGGTATTTTTTGGATGAAGTTTTTATGACAGGTCTGGATGTTCAGTATGTCAGATTTAAATATTCATATATGCATGAACCAGAAGCTGTTTACCATAATAGTACCTTCGGGACATTTTTGAGGCGTGATTTTAATGCAGATAAAAAAATATCCCCTTTCCTTGAAGGATCTGTCGGATGGGGAGCATCTTTTTATGAAGAACATGATATTGCACCCAGTGGGGGCAAATACCGTTGGAACAGGAAGTTGAATCTGTTCTATTATGGGCTGGATCTGGGCTTTGCCATCAGGCTAATCCCCCGGCTCAGGCTGAATTTATCTGTCAGATTTCAGGATACGGTAGAGAAATCAACTAAAAGAGCTGATTCTTTGTCGAACGAAGAAAAAATAGATAATTATGAATTGGCGCCAATTCTGACCATTTGTTATTCACTTTCCGGGAAAAACAACCAGTAGTAAAATAAACAGAAATTTAAATGTAGTATGGAATTCATGAACATCAGCGTTTCAAAGTCCAAGCCCGCTTTGGGCCTTCTGGCAGCCCAAAAGGGTGCTTCTTTTATCCGGAAAGCCCTGTTAGAACGGGGTAATGCCAACATCATCGTGGCCACCGGTGCTTCCCAGTTTGAAATGCTGTCGGAACTGGTCAGACAGGAGATTGACTGGACGAAGGTCACCGCTTTTCACCTCGATGAATACATCGGCATTCCCGATACCCACCCGGCATCGTTCAGAAAATACCTGAAAGAGCGCTTTGCCAGTCTGGTGCCGCTGAAGGAATTCAACTATGTGAACGCGGATACTGATCCTTACGGGGAGTGCACACGGCTGGGGCAGAAAATCAGGGAATTTCCCATTGATGTGGCCTTTATCGGCATCGGAGAGAACGGGCACATTGCCTTCAATGACCCTCCGGCCGACTTTGACACGGAAGAACCTTACCTGGTCGTGAACCTCGATGAAGCCTGCCGCAGGCAGCAATTGGGGGAGGGCTGGTTCCCCACGCTGGAAGATGTTCCGGAGCAGGCCATCAGCATGTCGGTGAAGCAGATCATGAAATCAGCAACCATCATATGTACAGTGCCAGATGAACGGAAAGCAGAGGCCGTCTTTCACACCCTGAATGACCCGGTATCGCCTATGTGCCCGGCGACCATTCTGAGGGAGCATCCGGAGGCGTATTTGTTTCTGGATGAAGCGGCGGCTTCAAAGTTGAAGTAGCAGTAGGATATGGGTTTTCAGATGTTTGACATTCCGAGAATAACCCCAGAAAAATTGGGCACAATGTGGGGATAACAGTGGCAGCTCGCTACCCTCGTGGTTTTATCTGCACAATCAACTCGGGCAAGAGTGACTCGCATCCCCAAAAGGTTAGGACTTTACAGGCATGAGGTTGCTTCACCCGCCGCGCGGGTTCGCAATGACGGTTAGCGCGATTTTATAGGGGAA
>DAIDJX010000164.1 GCA_027451165.1 Prolixibacteraceae bacterium
GCCGCGGATGTACGTGTAGTTACCGATTGATCAATGTTAAATCCAGGTATCGTGACTTTTACCGGATAGGTATTGGTTGCAGAAGTGTTGATAGCTATAAATGTAGCGGAATCCTTATCCGCACTGATAAACGCCAGCGTTTTGACCATTATCGAAGGTGTGCTCACTTTTATCCTTTTCCATCCGGGGTGCACCCAGGCGGAGAACTGCTTGAAAACGAAATAATGTTTGTTGCGGGTATAGCCCTTCGGGTTGCTCCAGCGGTTCGAATCCCAGGGAAAATCCAGGTCTACCAGTCCGCCGTTGTCCCAGATCAGATCCCAGAACAAATAGGCCACAGCATTTTCATCGTTGAACGATTTGTAAAGCATTCCTGCCAGAGGAAACCAGTCACCACGGCTGTATTCTGTCTGAAAATGGGGTATTTGCGGTTTAAAACCCCCGACTTTGGCAAAATCTGTGGAGACAAAAGGATCTGTTTCATTGGTGCCATGGTAAAGGTGATGGGCAATACCGTATAATTTGGATGTATTCAGCGCATTTACATAGTTTTCCACATTATTGTATCCAATTCCGACGCATTCAGGGCCCAGGAGAAGTGGTATTTTGGATCTAAGCTGAAGGGTGTCATAAACGGCATCCAGGGCTTTGTTATAACCCGCGATGGTATCTGTGGCACTGACTGTCTCCGAGGGCTTCAGCAGGCAGGATTCATAGGTGGCCAGGAAATCAGGCTCATTCTGGATACTGACATAGGTGGGGTAAATTCCGTTGGCATTGTAATTATCCAGTGACTGATTCCACCAACGGGCAAACTCTGCGTATTGAAAATTGACTTTTCCCCCTGATACCGTGTATTTAAGCGTTCCTCCGTTGGATTGACTGTTGTTACTTTTCAGGTAAGCAGGAGGACCCCATGAAGTAACCATAATGTCAATGGGCTTTCCCAGTGATGTTTTGGCAGCCTGGTTAAACTCCTTCACCCGCCCGACCATGGTGTTGTCATAGCCATAAGCATTTCTGACCCTCAGAATATCCAAACTGAGTTCTTTAAAAATCACGTCATAAATCTCGCTTTTTTTCGGATGGGCGGTCAGCCAGCCTTCGTAAAAAGCCAAAGATGCCCCAAAACCGGTTATTGTTTGATACTGCTCACTGGTTGACAAGGTTACTGTGGTGTAGGGATAGGTTTGTGATGATCCTGCAAATGGCCACCACAACAGGCAGCCTGTAAGGAGTATGAATACTGTAATTTTTTTCATTTATAACCGCTTTTGTATAACCCCGGGCGGTAAAAATAACGATTCTTTTCAGGATAGCCAATCCAGACGACCCAAAAACCATTTGAGCCGTCAGATAAAGGCCAGGATCAGAATCTGGGCGAGGATGACCCTTAGAAACATGGTCAACGGGTAAACTGTGGAATAGGAAACTGCCGGCTGGTCGTTGCTGGCTATTGAAGTAGAATAGGAAAGGGCAGGTGGGTCGGTGGTGCTACCGGCCATCAAACCGATCAGCGTGAAATAATTGAGCCGGGTAAACTTTCTGCCAACAAAACCCATGATGATCAGAGGAAGTGTGGTAATCAGAAAACCGAGGCCTACCCATAGCAAGCCATCAGCGGAAAACACCGTTTCAGCAAATTTACCGCCCGAAGTTATCCCCACGCTGGCCAGAAAGAGGGAAATGCCAATCTCCCGGAGCATCAGGTTGGCGCTTTGCGTGGTGTAAGTGATCAGTTTCAGTTTGTACCCGAATCGTCCGATCAGGATGGAGATCACCAGTGGACCGCCGGCCAGACCCAACTTAACCGGCATAGGCATCCCCGGAATGAAAAAGGGAATGCTCCCGATCAGGATTCCGACAAAAATTCCGAAGAAGATGGTAATGATATGTGGTTCATTCAGCTTTTTCAGTGTATTGCCCAGGAATTTCTCCACTTTTTCAATGTCTCCCTTTTCACCAACCACCATTACCCGGTCACCAACCTGCAGCTTCAGGTTGGGGGAACCAAGGAGATCAACTCCGGAACGGTTTACACGGGTGACATTAACCCCGTACAACGACCTGATTTTCAAGGAGCCGAGGGTTTTCCCGTTGATTTCACCCTGGGTGATCACAATCCTCCGCGAGACCAGTTTCTTTTCTGAAATTTTCCAGTCGACTTCGGTGGTTTCGCCGATAAACGCTTTGATGGGTTCAGCATCTGCCTGTGCGGCAATTACCAGCAAAATATCCCCTTCCAGCAAAACTGTTTCAGTCTGGGGGATGGAGAAGTCGTTTCCACGCATCAGCCTGGATACCACGAAATTACGGCCAACCAATTGTTTGATGTCGTGTAATTCTCTGCCATGGAGGGCTTTATTGGAAAGCCGCAGTGTCAGCCTTTCCGGCTTATCAGCTACAGACTCCGATTCTGCCTGGAGGTCGTTCTCCTCTTTTTCGAGCTTAATTCTGAAAATAACCCGGATAAGAATGATGGAAAGGATAATACCAACCACCCCCAATGGATAGGCAACGGCATAACCCATTGCAATTTGGGGCGCCTCGGTAATCTGACCAGCCTCCAAGGCCTGACGGAGCGCTTCCTGGGCAGCTCCAAGCCCGGGGGTATTGGTCACTGCGCCCGACATGATCCCGACCAGCATGGGCATGGATACTCTCCCTTGCAACAAAAAATAAATAAGAACGGTAACCAGTACCCCGGTCAGTACAATACCTGCAGCCAGTAAATTGAGCTGCACGCCTCCCTTTTTGAACGAGGAAAAGAACCCCGGGCCAACCTGTAAACCAATGGAATAGATAAAAAGGATCAACCCGAAATCCCTGATAAATTCAGCAACTTCATGACTGACCGTGAATCCCAGGTGACCGATTAAAAGTCCGGCAAACAGCACAAAGGTAGGCCCCAGCGAAATTCCGGCAATTCTGATCTTTCCGCACAATACCCCAAGGGCGATGATCAGGGAGTATAACAGTATGGTATGGGCAATACCTTCATTCCAGAGTAAACTGTTTAACCATTCCATGTGTCAATCTTTTATGTTAAAAACGGTTGTCCGTTTGTCAATTTTCATTTGTGGGCGCAAGAATAGGAATAAAAGATAAAATCAACGGTGAAAGTTAGCGAACTTTGGGCACTCTTTCCCAAGAATTAACAGAATAGTTGCTTCCCCCGCCCATAATCCGGCTTTTTAATATCCCAGCCCCGGTAGGCCGCCAAAAATTAACCTGAAATTAAGTATCTTTATACTTTCATTCAACTAAGACTAATCATTCTGCAATCAATTTATGCATCTCTTCAGGTCATGTCTCCTCCTTTTGCTGCTGGCCATCTGCTACGGAACAGTTGCAGGAGAAGGATTTTCCAGGTGTTTTTACCTGGAACCCTCTTATTACAGGGGCTCCGTCTTTCCTCAGAACAACAGCATCAGATACCTGGTCAATGAGCACTTGCAGGCCTGGCAGCTTAACATCGGAATTCCTGCCGATGGTTCAAAAAAATGGCACCAATACCTGAATTATCCGCTGATGGGTGTCGGTATTCATCATTCCACCCTTGGAAATAACGAGGTATTCGGACGGGTAACTGCCATCTATGGAACCACGGCGATAAAGACCTTCCATCCGGGTCTCCCCGTTAATCTGGAGCACCACCTCACAGCAGGATTTGGATTCCTCTCCAAGCATTATGATCTTAAGAAAAACCCGCTGAACATGGCCTTTGGGGGCCCGGTGGTATTTGCACTGCAATATGCCCTTCTGGTTCCTGTCAGGCTGGGGAAATCGGTTGAAATTTTTGCAGGTCCATGTTTTAGTCATTATTCAGCCGGGAAAATTATCCAGCCCAACCTGGGCATACATATGCTGCAAATCAGAACTGGCGCCCGCTATACGATTAATCAGGTAAATTATTCCAGAAGACCGGAGCACATACCGCTATGTGCCGCTGAACGCCATCAGTTAATGCTGTCGGTGGCTGCCGGCATAAAACAGTACAGCCGTTTTGCCTCTGATAAAGATTTGCTGTTTACCATATCCCCACAGTACCATTTTGCGCTTAGTCATGTATTCGGAATCGGGGGAGGATTTGACATTTATCTTGACAATTCTGTCCGTTCTTTTTTGCAGGAGCAATTCAGGAAAAATGCACGCCTGGATCAATTGGTGCATGCTTCCGTTTACAGCTCTTTCCAGCTGAAGATCGGGGATCTGGCCTTTCTGATTCAGCCAGGTACTTATATCCTCAAGAACATCGATGATTTTCATAATCGGGCCATTTATAAACTTGGCTTCCGCTACCAGATCAGCCCGCGGATTTCCGCAGAGGCACTGCTGAAAGCCTATTGGCTGGCCAAGGCAGATTTTCTGGGATTTGGGGTGGGCTATTCATTCCTGAAAAAATGAATTGGATACAAAAAATATGGTTATGTCGTAAGGCCGGTGGTGTGGTAATAGTAATCGCATGGCTGGTCACTTTATTCTCCTGCATGCAGCAGGTAATATGGGAAGAAGGGGAGGAAATCACCCGGTATGTACGGACTGTGGATTACGATACCATTGAATTCCGCGGAATTTTTGATGTACTCCTCGTTCCCGATACTGCCGCTTTTGTGAAGATAACCTGTGGAGAAAACCTGATTAATTACGTCAGAACCCATCAGAAAAGGGGTTATATTGAAGTCAGTGAAACCGGCAGAATGAACTGGACGCGGAGTTACAAACGGACCTTTGTAGAAATGCATTTTTCCCGGATTCATCACATCTGCATCCACGAAGGCGTCAAAATGACCAGTAAAGGAATTGTGAAAACGCCTTTCCTGTCTGTCTGGGATAACAGCGGGGTCAGTGAAACCGATCTTAAAGTGGAATGCACCGGATTTAAGCTGTCGGTTTCCGACGACAACTTCGGAATTTACCGCATCAGTGGTAATGCCCGATTTACCTGTCTTGAACCTGACGGATCCGCACATTTCAGGATGGCAGATCTGGTTACGGATTCCTGTCATATAAGTCACAAGGGAATCGGGGATTGCCAGGTCAATGTTACCAGGGTGCTCCAGGGAGAAATCAGTAGCACAGGGACAGTTTTATACAAATCTTACCCATCCTTGCTGGTAAATCTCAGGAAGGGTCAGGGCAGATTGATCGCCCAACCTTAAAATATACTCTTTTTGATGATAAACCCCAGCCTGAAGGCCGGGGTTGGTGACAAAATATGCTGTACTTAGCGGATCCCCATTCTGTCGAGAATAAAGGCATAATAGAACGCCAGTTCCTTCAGGTTGTCGTATCGTCCGGTGGCGCCCCCATGGCCTGATTCCATGTTGGTTTTCAGGAGGATAATGTTTTTATCGGTTTTGTTCGCCCGCAGTTTGGCCACCCACTTGGCCGGTTCGTGAAAGCTGACCTGCGAATCGTTCAATCCGCCTGTAGCCAGGATATTGGGATAATCGACAGCTTTGATATTGTCGTATGGTGAATAGCTGAGGATATACTTATAGGCTGCTTCTTCGCTGGGATTTCCCCATTGCTCATATTCCTGGGTGGTCAGCGGCAGGGAGCTGTCGAGCATGGTGTTGATCACATCTACAAAGGGTACGTGAGCCAGTACCACTTTGAAAAGATCAGGACGGAGGTTGGTCACAGCACCCATCAGCAGGCCCCCGGCGCTGCCTCCGCGAATGGCCAGCAGGGCAGGGGAAGTATATTTTTCTTTCACAAGGTGTTCGGCACAGGGAATGAAGTCGGTAAAGCTGTTCATCTTTTTCATCATCTTCCCGTCTTCATACCACTGCTCGCCCATTTCACTGCCACCTCTGATCTGCGCAATTCCATAAACAAACCCTCTGTCAACCAGACTGAATACTGAACTCCGGAAATTGGCATCTGTGTTGTAACCATAGGAGCCGTACCCTTCAAGCAAAGCAGGGTTGGCACCATCTTTCACCAATCCTTTCTTAAAGACAATCGCCATAGGTACTTTGGTCCCGTCAGCAGCAGGTGCCCAGAGGCGTTCCACCGCGTAATCCTCCGGGTTGAAGCCCCCGGGGATTTCCTGTACTTTCAGAACCGTACTGCTCTTTTTTTCAGTGTCAAAGTCAAAAACAGTCTGTGGACGGTTCAGGGAAGAATAACTGTAGCGGAATGTTTTGGATGTATATTCCGGTGTTTCTGATGGATAGACAATGTACACCGGTTCCGGAAATTTCACTTCCGTCGTTTCACCGGTGCTGAAATGGAGAATCCTGATCTGGTTTAACCCGTCGGCCCTGACGAACAAACCGATAAAAGAATCAAAAACCGAAAAGCCCTGAATTTTCACCCCGGGATCATGCGGAATTACTGTTTCCCATTTGGACCGGTCGCCGTAACCTTCCAGCGGCGCTTTGTAAAGCATGGAGTTCTTCACTTCAGGATCCTTGTACCGCACGTAAAAACACTTTTTATGATGTTCCACTTCATATTCCACATTGGCTTTCCGGGGTACAAATAGCTGGGGTTCTGAGAAAGGCTTGTCAGCCGGAATGATCATGGTTTCGGAAGTGTTAAAGCTTCCGGAGGAAATAAAGATGAAATCCCGGGTTCGGGATGCATAAACATTCACATTAAACATTTCATCCTTTTCCTCAAAAATCAGCTTATCAGGCTTTTGACTACCCACCTGGTGACGAAATACCTGGTATGGCCGCAGGGAAGCGCTGATTTTCGTATAGAACAAGGTCTGGTTATCATTTGCCCAGGCGCCCGAACTGATCCCGGTGATGTAATCTTCCAGGTCATTTCCGGTGGAAAGGTCCTTAATACGGAGGTCAAATTCAGCGTATGATCCGGTGGTATTGTACACGTAAGCGGCCAGATTGTTATCCGGACTGATGCTGTACCCTGCAAAAACAAAAGCGCTTTTCCCTTCGGCCATCTGATTGACATCAAAAATCACCTCTTCCACGGCAGTGGTGTCCCCCTTTTTCCGGCAATAAACAGGATATTGTTTATCCTTAATGGTGCGGCTGTAATAATAGTAGCCGTTGTCCAGTGCGGGCACGCTCTGGTCATCCTCTTTGGTGCGGCTTTTAAACTCGTTAAAAAGGGTTTCCTGAAGCTCTTTGGTACCTGCCATCACCAAATTGCAGTATTCATTCTCCTGCTTTAAATAGTTCAACACTTCCGGATTGGTTTTGTCCTTCAGCCAGAAATAGTTGTCTATTCTGATATTTCCAAATTCATGGAAGGTATCGGGTTTAGCAGTGGCCAAAGGCGGGGCCGGATAATGATCCTGTCCGGGTGTAACCACTTTCTGATTGGTATTTTTACATGAAATCATTGCAAATGTTAAAGCAGTTATCAACAAAAGATTTTGTATAGTTTTCATTGTCAATGGTTTGATTTTTTTACAAAGATAATTAAAATGGTAAAACATCGGGTACTTCACGGGCATAAGATCTCTTAGCACTCCTTCCAACGACAAGGGTCCCACCTGAAAGGAGTAACCGGTCACCAGTCATGCATGCAGATCCTTCCTCGCTCCGCTTCGTCAGGATGACAAGA
>DAIDJX010000165.1 GCA_027451165.1 Prolixibacteraceae bacterium
GGAAGATGTGACCAATGCTCCCGGATTTAAGGAAAAAAACAAACTGGTGTTCATCAGCTTTGGAAGTCGCGAACTGGAAAACCGCAGGACTGGTTTTGGCGGTGACCCGAAAGCAAATACCGATGCCCTGAAAGAAGCCGGAATGAATGCCCATTTTTATGTTTCTCCGTTGACGGCACATGAGTGGCAGAGTTGGAGGAGGAGTTTAGTTCAATTTGCACCACTATTATTCAATAAATAATATCAAAACCTATGAAACCATATTTTATAACTTTTATACTGCTCTTGACTTTATCTGTGTCGTTGTGTGTTGCACAGACAACCCCGGCAACAATTCTGGAAGATTTCAAACCTTCAACCCTCAACCAGCCCGGGAAAGAATATCCGATGGTAAACTCCCAGGGATATGCGCGGTTTAAAGTCAAAGCTCCGGATGCACAGAGTGTGACTGTCGGTCTGGGCGGCCGGGGTGGAACCAAACTTACCAAAGGAGCCGACACCCTTTGGGTGGGAACTACCGCAAGCCCCCTCGACGAAGGCTTCCATTACTATCACCTGACCGTTGACGGCGGCGTTTTTAACGACCCGGGAACATTGAATTTTTATGGGTCTACCCGTTGGGAGAGCGGCATTGAAATTCCGGCGCACGACCAGGATTTCTATGCGTTGAAAGATGTACCCCATGGGAATGTGCAACAGATACTTTTTCCTTCGCCCAGTACCAATACCTCACGCAGGGCATTTGTTTATACTCCTCCGGGATACGGAAAGGATAAAAAGAAACGCTATCCGGTTCTCTACCTGCAACATGGATGGGGTGAAGATGAAACGGCATGGAGCAACCAGGGCCATGCCAACCTGATCATGGATAACCTGATTGCCGAAGGTAAAATCAAACCGTTTATTATTGTAATGACCTATGGGATGACCAATGAAATCAAATTTGGCGGACTCCGGAATTTCGATATCAAGCCCTTTCAAACCGTTCTGGTCGACGAGTTGATCCCTTACGTTGATGCCAATTTTAATACGATAGCCGACCAGCCGCACCGCGCCATGGCAGGTCTTTCGATGGGCGGCATGGAAACCAAGACCATCACGCTCAACAAGCCTGAAGTGTTTTCTCATTACGCCTTATTAAGCGGAGGTACGTATGCTCCTGCTGATATCAAAGACAAGTCGAAAGTAAAACTGATATTTATCAGTTGCGGAAGCAAGGAAAGACCCGACGGCGTGAAGAATGCCGCAGCAGCGCTTAAAGAAGCCGGGCTGAATGCGGTCTCTTATGTTTCAGAAGGAACTGCTCACGAATTTCTCACCTGGCGACGCAGCTTATACCAGTTGGCACCCCTGCTTTTTAAAGATTAATCTGCAGATTGCTTATTGGACAGATGAAAATATTTTGTGCCATTACAGTTGTTGGATTGATGTGGATTTCAGGCCGGAGTTTCGGACAGCAGGCCAACGTGAATCTTGATTTCAATCCACAAAAGAATACAGAAGGTCTGACTCCTTTCAGCGCGGCTGTAAACTCTCCCCAGGTGAACGACGACCATACGGTTACTTTCCGGTTGAAAGCGCCCAATGCACAGAAGGTGGTTTTGCCAACAGGGGCTATCTACACGGCTAATAATTTGGGTAAAGAGCCGCTTCCTTTTACAAAAGGAGCTGATGGCGTTTGGACACTGACCATCGGGCCACTCAAACCCGACATGTATGCCTATCATTTTAATGTGGACGGAGTCCAGATGGCGGATCCCGGCAATACTTATGCTGCGTTTACAGCGATGCCTCCCTACAGCGAGTTGATCGTGCATGGCGACGGACCGGCATATTACGATGCCCGGAATGTCCCTCACGGAACCGTGACGCGCCATGTATATCATTCCGATGTAACAAAAGGGGAACGCGAACTTTATGTGTACACCCCTCCCGGCTATAACCCGAAGAAAAAATATCCGGTATTGTACTTGCTGGGGGGAAGCGGGGAACTGCCTTCCAACTGGGTGTATGACGGAAGGGTAAATTTTATTCTGGACAACCTTTTGGCTGAAGGAAAAGCCGCGCCCATGATCATTGCTATTCCCAGCAACCAGGTCATACACAGGAATCATCCGAAGCATACTGATCTGACCTTCGATATTTTTGAAAAGGAGCTAAGGAACCATGTTATTCCTTTGGTTGATAAAGCCTACAGCACCGTTCGTTCACCCAAAGGAAGGGCCATTTCAGGTTTGTCGATGGGTGGCCGTCATAGCATGTTTGTCGGTTTCCGTTCCCTCGATTTGTTTGCCAATTTTGGCATCCTCAGCGCCGGTGACACAAATGCTGAAATCTCTTTGGCGCAATTCTTAAACGACCCCAAAGTGAATGAAAAAGTAGATTATCTTTTTGTGGGGCAGGGCACGGAAGAAGCTTCAGGTTTCATGGGGCAACGGTGCGTGGTTTTGCATGAAGCCCTGGATAAACATAAGATTGAACATGAATATTATGTTGGCGGTCATGGGGGCCACGATTGGTCTACCTGGCGACATCTTTTGTATTACAGGTTTCTTCCGAACCTTTGGAAATGAACAAGAATTTTAAATGTATAAAATGAATAAAAAACTGGGTTTAATCCTCTTGGTGGGATTACTTTTTACACAGGTCAGATGTTTTTCACAGGATCCGGATTTTCAGATCTATCTCTGTATTGGTCAGTCGAACATGGAAGGCGCAGCAAGGGCTGAAAAGCAGGATTCGACCGTAGACCCCCGTTTCCTGGTTATGGCAGCAGTTGACTGTCAAAACCTTGGGCGCACCATGGGCAACTGGTACCCGGCTGTTCCTCCTTTGTGCCGGTGCAGAACGAATCTTGGCCCGGCTGATTATTTCGGGAGGACCATGGTGGAACACCTTCCGAAAAAAGTAAAAGTGGGTGTTATTGTAGTGGCCATCGGAGGTTGTAAAATTGAGCTTTTCGACAAAGATAATGTACAGTCGTATGTGGAAACTGCTCCGTTCTGGATGAAGGGCATGATTAAGGAATACAACGGGAATCCGTACGGGAGGCTGGTGGAAATGGCAAAACTGGCCCAGAAAGACGGGGTCATTAAGGGAATCCTTCTCCACCAGGGAGAATCCAACATCAATGATAGTTTGTGGACCCGGAAAGTGAAAGGGGTATACAATAACCTTATTGCTGATCTGAATCTGGATCCGGGAAAGGTGCCACTCCTGGCCGGTGAGGTGGTCCATGCCGACCAGGGCGGCGTTAGTGCAGGAATGAATGCCACCATTGCCACACTGCCGCAAACGATTCCCAATGCTTATGTGATTTCTTCAGCCGGTTGTACCGATGGTCCCGATAACCTCCATTTCAATGCGGCGGGTTATCGTGAACTGGGCAAAAGGTATGCGGAAAAAATGCTGTCACTCATAGGCGTCAAATAGAAAATGGAATTTTTATGAGAAATATAGCATTGGTCGATTACCTGTTTTTAATTGTGATTATTTGTTTCTCTTTTGATACCGTCAAGGCGCAAAACCCGGTGATTTTTGCCGATGTCCCTGATATGTCGATGATCCGTGTGGGGGATACGTATTACATGAGCAGCACGACCATGCACATGAGCCCCGGGGTGCCCATTATGAAATCGAAGGATCTGGTAAACTGGGAAATGGTGAATTATGCGTACAATATCCTGGATGATGTAGACGATCTGAACCTGGCCAACGGAAAAAATACCTATGGAAAAGGATCCTGGGCAAGCTGTATCCGCTACCACAAAGGGATGTTTTATGTTTCGACTTTTGCGCAGACCACCAATAAAAATTACATCTATAAAACCAGGGACATCGAAAAAGGTCCGTGGGAAACCATCTCTTTTTCCCCGGCCAACCACGACCACACCATTTTTTTTGACGATGACGGGAAAATCTATATTATCTGGAGTGTCAGAAAACTCCGGATCGCAGAATTGAAGGAAGATCTCTCCGGCATAAAGGAAGGAACGGAAAGGGTTTTGATTGAAGATGCCAATGCACCTGTTGGTAAAAATGTCGGCCTTGGAGAAGGTTCACAACTATTTAAAGTGAATGGAAAATACTACCTGTTTAATATCGCGTGGCCACGTGGCGGAATGCGGACTGTGGTGATACACAGGGCCGACCGGATCACCGGGCCCTGGGTGGGCAGGGTGGCGTTACAGGACAAGGGTATTGCGCAGGGTGGTCTGATTGATACCCCTGATGGACATTGGTTTGCTTACCTGTTCCGGGATTATGGTTCGGTCGGACGAATTCCCTATATGGTTCCGGTAAAATGGGAGGATGGATGGCCGGTACTGGGTATTGACGGCAAAGTTCCGGATAAACTCGACCTCCCCGCCAGCAAAGGGCTCATCCCCGGTATCGTGTCCCCCGACGGTTTTTCCCGCCGGAAAGGGGAAGCTGATCTTCCACTGGTATGGCAATGGAACCACAATCCCGACAATCGCTTTTGGTCCGTCAAAGAAAGGAAAGGCTATCTCCGTCTGACCACAGGGCGGGTTGACACACTGTTTACGCAGGCCCGGAATACCCTGACCCAACGGACTTTCGGCCCGGAATGTTACGGGGCAACCGCCGTCGGGTTTTCAAAAATGAAGGATGGAGATTTTGCCGGTCTGGTGCTGCTGCAACGGAAATTCGGTCAGATCGGGGTGAAATGCGAAAACGGTCAGAAATTTCTGGTGATGGTCAATGCCCAGTCGGGTTTACCCGTTGAGGCAGATAAAATACCTATTTCAAAGAAGAAAGTTTATCTGAAAGCTACCTGTGATTTCCGAAACCTGGCGGATAGCGCCCGCTTTTATTACAGTCTGGATGGTAAATCCTGGAATCTGTTCGGTTCCCGGCTGAAAATGGAATATTCCATGCCCCATTTTATGGGCTATCGCTTCGGACTGTTCAATTATGCCACCAAAAATCCGGGTGGTTATGTTGATTTTGATTATTTTGACATTGGCATCAAATGAAAATCAGTAATAAGATGGAACCTAAAATTAAAACAACACTGTCACTTTTCCTTCTTTCAGTTATAACATTGAGCTCATTGGCTCAGAATCCCATTATCCGCGACCAGTTTACCGCTGATCCGACGGCCCGGGTATTCAACGGAAAGGTGTATTTATATCCGTCTCACGACATTCTTGCTCCTCCCGGCAAAAATCTACGTAAAGACTGGTTCTGCATGGCCGACTACCATGTTTTTTCTTCAGAAAATCTCACCGACTGGACCGATCATGGGGTGATTGTCAGCCAGAACACAGTCACCTGGGTGGATTCCACTTCTTACAGCATGTGGGCACCCGATTGTATTGAAAAAAATGGCAAGTATTACTTTTATTTTCCGGCCAATAAAAACACAGCCGGCCCGAACGGAAGAAAAGGGTTTGGCATTGGCGTGGCTGTTGCCGATAAACCCGAAGGACCGTACATTCCTCAACCAGAGCCCATCAAGGGCATTTTCGGTATCGACCCGAATGTTTTAATCGATAAAGATGGGCAGGCTTATATTTATTATTCGATGGGAAATATTTTTGTGGCGAAACTGAAAGAAAACATGCTGGAACTTGATTCGGAGCCAAAGGCAATACCTGACCTTCCATCCAAAGGGCTGAAAGAAGGTCCCTGGGTTGTTGAGCGGAACGGTATGTATTACCTGACTTTCCCACATGTGGAGAACAAAATCGAAAGATTGGAATATGCTATGGGAAACAGTCCTGTGGGACCGTTTAAAATGACAGGGGTCATCATGGATGAATCCCCAATAAACTGCTGGACCAGCCATCAATCTTTTATTGAATTCAAGGGACAATGGTACCTCTTTTACCACCAGAATGCCTATTCGCCTAAATTCGACAAAAACAGATCCAGTTGCATCGACAGCCTCTTTTTCAATTCCGACGGAACCATCCGGAAAGTGACACCTACCTGGAGAGGAGTGGGGATCTCCGCTGCCACCGGGAAAATTGAAATAGACCGTTACAGCAGGATAGATGAGAAGGGAGTGTCCATTGCATTTCTGGACTCTGTCAAGCCTTTTGACGGCTGGAAGGCCACTTTCAGTAGTCCCGGTGTATGGGCTACATACAATTCAGTGGATTTTGGCCGGAAAAAACTGAAAACTGCAGAAGTAAAATGCCGGTCAGAAAAAGGCGGAACGCTGCAGATCAGAACAAATGGTATGGAAGGAGTGGTGATCACTGAAGTGAACATCCCGGCCGGTAAAGAATGGAATAGTGTTGCTTCACGTCTGATTAAATCCCCCAAAGGAGTACATAATCTTACCGTTATGCTGAAAGAGGGGGGAATGGTGGAAGTGGACTGGTTGAGGTTTAAGGTTAGATAGTTATCAGGAAAGTGAGTGTATTCACAAATCACAAGTCAGAAATCACTAATCACATATATTGTTACATTCGTGAATAGTGATTTCTGATTGTTGATTTTTGATTCTGCTGAAACACGAAAAAGCTTACCGGTCATCCTTCTTCACGCTCCATCCCCCCTTCAGTCCGAATACGAACCAGGCCAGGGCGAGTGATCCGGTAGCAAAGATGGTATCGCCGATGGCGCGAAGCCATTTCAGGGTAACCATGTAATCCTGCTGCATAAATTCAAAAGAGCGGGCATACCAGAGGCCATGTTTGACGCTTGCCAGGGTTTGCAGAAATCCCACCGGGAGAATGCTGATGAGCACCATCAGCAATAATCCCACATTCATGCCCCAGAAAGCGATTTTGACGTAACGGTCTTTCCAGATCACGGAGGTATTCATATCCCGCAATACAAAGAGCATCAGTCCGATTCCCAACATGCCATATACCCCGAAGAGGGCGGTATGTCCGTGAACGGGAGTGGTGTTCAATCCCTGCATGTAGTACAGGGCGATGGGCGGATTGATCAGAAATCCGAAGATTCCGGCGCCGACCAGGTTCCAGAAAGCGACAGATATGAAGAAATAGACCGGCCATTTGTAAGCTTTGATCCATTCTGAACTTCTGGAAATTTTTACGTTATCCCAGGCCTCGTAGCCCATCAATACCAGCGGAACCACCTCCAAAGCGCTGAAACTGGCGCCAAGGGCCATGATGGCGGTAGGGGTTCCGGTGAAGTAGAGGTGGTGGAAAGTACCCAGAATCCCTCCGGTCAGGAATACGATGGTAGACAACAGCACGGCAGTGGTGGCTGTTGCCACTTTGACCAGTTGGAGCCTCACAAACAGGAAGGCAGTCACTACGGCAGCAAAAACTTCAAAGAAGCCTTCCACCCAAAGGTGAACCACCCACCAGCGCCAGTATTCTGCGATGGCCAGATTAGTCTGCCTTCCCCACATCAGTCCGGCTCCGTAAAATCCTGCAATGGCCACCGAGGAGATCAGGAAAAGGATCAACAGGCTCCGGCTTTCAGATTTGACTTTCAAAGCCGGCCACATCGCGCGGCCCATCAGAAAGAGCCAAATGAACAATCCGGCAAAGAGAAATGCCTGCCAGAATCTTC
>DAIDJX010000166.1 GCA_027451165.1 Prolixibacteraceae bacterium
AAAAAGGATAGCATTCAAAAGCCGACGGGATGAAAGTAATGAATTAGTTTCCAACTTCCATTAGTAATTCAGTATTAATTTTTGAACTCCAAATCCCTTTTTGATTCATTTAAAAATGACACAAAGTGAATAGTTGCCCGATTACAAGCTTACATCCAAGAGAATATTACTACCTATAAAAGCTATTATTAAAATGAATGGGGAATTCCTGATTGTTGTTTGAATGGGTGGAATGGAGGCGATGAGGCATACGGTCTCATTGACAAGGGTGTAAAAAGGGTGTAAAATAAAAAATGCCACTGTAATTCAATCGTTTACAATGGCATTTGTGACCCAGCTGGGATTCGGACCCAGGACCCCATCCTTAAAAGGGATGTGCTCTACCAGCTGAGCTACTGAGTCATCCGGCATACCTTTTTGTTAAAGGCGGGTGCAAAGGTAGTTCTTTTTTAAATTATTCCAAATGCTCAGAGTTGAAAAGTTAAAAATTAACATTCATCTCAGAAAGGGATGCATATTTCAAAGGTTCTTTATGTTTGTTTTATTTGGTCCATACCGGCAAATTGTGTACCGGAAGGATGTGATATTTCCTGACGATCATTAATTTCGCAGCAATAACAGTAAAAGATCAAGGGCCAATCATGAGCATATTGAAATTTCCGGCCATAATATTTTCCATTGTCATTGTATTTTCATGGGTCACCTCAGGGTATACCCAGGAAGCTTTATATTCCAACGAATTCCCGTTGGGTGATGTAAAAATCACAGATGGTCCCTTTAAACATGCCCGTGACCTGAATATTGAAGTCCTTTTGCAGTATGATGCAGATCGTCTAATTGCTCCCTTCCGGAAGGAAGCCGGTCTTCCGGAGAAGGCAAAACTTTACCCCAACTGGGCCGGACTGGATGGCCATGTCGGAGGTCACTACTTATCGGCGCTCGCCATCAACTATGCGGCAACCGGCAATAAAGAATGTAAAAGGCGGATGGAGTATTTCCTTTCCGAACTTAAATTGTGCCGGGATGCCCATGCGCTAAACAATCCCGGCTGGGCAAAAGGATACCTTGGCGGGGTTCCCAACAGCAGACAAATATGGAGCACGTTGAAAGAAGGTGATTTTGCTGCTTACCAAAGGGCCTGGGTTCCCTGGTACAATGTGCATAAGCTGTACGCCGGATTGCGGGATGCCTGGTTATATACCGGGAATCAGGATGCAAAAAGCCTTTTTCTGCAATTCTGTGACTGGGGTATTGCTATCACCTCCGGACAGTCGGAAGATCAGATGCAGCGGATGCTCGATACCGAGCACGGCGGAATGAACGAGATTTTTGCCGATGCCTTCCGGATGACCGGAAATCAGAAATACCTGGATGCAGCCAGAAGATTCTCGCACCGGATGCTGCTCGATGCTATGGCAGCCGCAACCGACATTCTGGATAATAAGCACGCCAACACCCAGGTGCCGAAAGCTGTCGGATTCCAACGGATCGCTGAAGTTTCCCATGACAGTATCTGCGGGAAAGCAGGCCGTTTTTTCTGGGAAACTGTAACCGGAAACCGCTCTCTGGCTTTTGGCGGAAACAGCCGGAGAGAGTTTTTTCCCGGGGTTTCTTCCTGTATCGATTTTGTCAATGATGTGGAAGGCCCGGAAACCTGTAACTCCTATAATATGCTGAAATTGACGGAGGATTTGTTCCGGATGGATCCCCGGGAAATATATGCCGGGTATTATGAACGGACCCTTTATAACCATATTTTATCCAGCCAACATCCGGATCATGGCGGTTATGTTTATTTCACCCCGGCACGCCCCCGTCATTACCGGGTTTATTCTGCACCCAACGAGGCCATGTGGTGCTGTGTGGGCAGCGGGATGGAAAACCACGGAAAGTACAATCAGTTTATTTATACACACCAGAATGATTCTTTGTTCCTGAACCTTTTTGTAGCTTCTGAATTGAACTGGAAAAGAAAAGGAGTGAAAATTGTCCAGGAAACCAAATTCCCGGATGAAGAGCAAACCGTTCTGAAAATTGTTGAGGGAAAGTCGGATTTCACCCTGATGGTGCGGTATCCTTCATGGGTCAGTGATAACGCACTGAAAATAAAAATTAACGGAAAAGATTTTCCTGTTAATTCCCATCCGTCTTCTTATATGGCCATCACCCGCTCCTGGAAAAAAGGTGATGAAATCACTATTCAGCTACCCATGCACCTTTCATTGGAAAGAATGCCCAACGTGCCCAATTATATAGCCATGCTATATGGACCGGTTCTGTTGGGTGCCAGAACCGGATCAGAAGAACTGAAAGGGCTGGTGGCCGATGATGGCCGGTGGTCGCATATTCCGGGAGGAGAGCGGCTTCCGGTTGACAAAGCACCTGTCATACTGGAGAATTCTGAATCAGAATTGCTGGGAAAACTTACCCGTGTTAAAGACAAACCGCTCACATTCAGTACATCCGGATTGAAAATGCTAAATCCTTCACCTCTTGTGCTGGAACCTTTTTTCAGGATTCACGATTCCCGCTATATGATGTATTGGATGTGGCTGACGGATACCCAGTACAAAACTTACCTGGATTCACTCGCAAAGGAGGAAACGGCAAGGATTGATCTGGAGAAGCGAACGGTGGATAAAGTGGCTCCGGGAGAACAACAACCCGAAGCGGACCACCTGATGGAAAAACAGAAATCAAATTCCGGGAACGCGCAGAATGCCTTTTGGCGCGATGCCCGGAACGATGGCTATTTCAGTTATTTGATGTTGACTGAGTCAGAGAGCCGTCTGAGCCTGATGGTTCGTTACTGGGGAGCAGAGTGGGGGAACCGGAAATTTGACATTTATGTTGATGATGAGAAACTGATTTCCGAAGACAATACCGGGAGGTGGAACCTTAGCCGGTTTTTTGAGATGGAGTACCTTATACCTGACCAACTTGTGAAGGGTAAGAAGCAGATCCGGGTAAAGTTTCAGTCATTGCCTGGGAATACAGCAGGACCAATTTACTATATCAGGTTAATCAGAAAGTAATAGATTTGAGGAATATTGAATCAGATCATTTCAGAACAAAAATTTTCAGGAATACATAACACTATGAAACAATTCAATGCGATGAACCAATTTCTTGCTATTCTTTTTCTGGTATTGTTTACAGTTACCGGAACAGGCCAAAACAGCCCGAAAGGGAAACAATCCTCCGATGGACCTCTGTTTACCAATTTTGTGTACCAGGGGAATGATGAAGTATATAAAAACAATCCCTTGAAACCGGATGAGTTTTACAACCCCATCCTGCTGGGCTGTTATCCCGATCCGAGCATTACCCGGAAAGGAGACGACTACTACCTGGTGGCTTCCACCTTTGCCATGTTCCCGGGTGTTCCGATCTTTCATTCCAAAGATCTGGTGAACTGGAAACAAATCGGGCATGTCCTTGACCGTATTTCGCAACTGAAGGTGCACGACTGCGGGATCAGTGCCGGTATCTATGCGCCTCAGATTTTGTATAATCCCAACAACGATACTTTTTATATGATCACCACCCAGTTTTCCGGCGGATTTGGAAACATCGTGGTGAAAACCAAAGATCCCCTGAAAGGGTGGAGCGATCCCATCAAACTGGCGTTCAACGGGATCGATCCCTCCCTTTTCTTTGATGACAACGGTAAAGGCTACGTCATCCACAACGATGCGCCCGACCAGGGGAAAGAGCTGTACAACGGTCACCGGGTGATCAAAATCTGGGATTACGATGTGGAGAACGACAAAGTCATCCCCGGAACGGACAAAATCATTGTGGATGGGGGTGTTGATCTTTCCCAAAAGCCGATCTGGATTGAAGCGCCGCACATTTACAAGAAAAACGGCCGCTATTACCTGATGTGCGCGGAAGGGGGTACCGGCGGATGGCACAGCGAAGTGATCTTTGTCAGTAACAATCCAAGAGGTCCGTACACCCCTGCACCCAATAACCCCATCCTGACACAGCGCTATTTTGCCAAAGACCGTGCCAATAAGGTGGACTGGGCCGGACATGCTGATCTGGTCCTGGGGCCGGACAATAAAAAGTATTACGGGGTATTCCTGGCCGTCCGCCCCAATGAAAAAGGCAGGGTGAACACCGGGCGCGAAACATTTATCCTCCCGGTGGACTGGTCGGGCGAGTTTCCGGTATTTGAAAACGGACTGATCCCCCTGGAACCCAAACTCAAAATGCCCGCAGGAGTTACCAACAACCTTACCGGACAGCAGGGATTCTTTCCCAACGGAAATTTCACATTTACAGAAAATTTCACGGCTGAACCGCTGGACTACCGCTGGATCGGGCTGCGGGGACCCAGGGAAGATTTCATTTCTGTTGGTAAAAAGGGGCTTCAGATTAATCCTTTTTCCACCAACATCCGGGAGGTCAAACCCACCTCCACCCTCTTTTACCGGCAAATGCACCGCAGCTTCTCTTTATCGGTCACCATGAATTACAAACCGGCATCTGAAAAAGACTTGTCCGGGCTGGTGGCTCTGCAAAGTGAACGGTTCCACTATGTTTTTGGTATCACGAAAAAAGGAGATGATGCCTGCATCGTTTTGGAAAGAACCTCGGGTAAATTCAGAAGCAGGGAAACGGAATCAAAAACAATAGCCAGTTCCGTTATCGATGTCAGTAAGCCTGTCCGCCTGCAAATAACTGCGAAAGGTGATGAGTATGTATTCAGCTATTCCTTAAATGGAACTGACTTCATACCTCTGGGGGGTGTTGTTTCGGGTGATATTCTGTCAACAGATGTAGCCGGTGGTTTCACCGGTTGCCTGCTGGGCATGTATGCCACCACCGCAAACAACATCGTGCCTTAATGGTAAAGGGCAATTCCGGTACAAAATAAAACAACATCATGCTACGATCCAGTTTTATAATCCTCCTTGTTTTTTGCGGGATATGTCTCAATGCCCGGGACATATACATTGCCCCGGGGGGCAGTGACCGGAATCCCGGAACCAGGGAGCAACCCCTGGCCAGTCTGACCGGAGCACGTGACCTCATCCGGGAGCTCAGGTGCAGGCAGCAATTAAATGAATCTGTTCACGTAGTGGTGACCGACGGACGCTATTACATGACGGAATCCCTGGTTTTATCACCTGAGGATTCCGGGAGTGAAGCCTTCCCGGTCGTTTACCGGGCGGATGCAGGTGCCCGGCCGGTTTTCACCGGTGGTTTTGCCATCACCGGCTGGGAAAAGATATCGGACCACATCTGGAGGGCTAAGGTTCCGGAGGTGAGTCGCTATGGATGCCGTTTCGAACAACTGTATGTGGACGGGCACAGGGCAGTCCGTGCCAAAACTCCCAATTCGGGGTTCTATTTCCTGAGGGGTGTGGCCGAAACGGTGGTTTCCAGAGGAAACGGACGGGTCCCGGAGGTTGCTGTCCAAAAGCTGAGCCTGTTTCAGCCAGCAAATGAGGTGCTTAAACAGCTGACCAAACAGGAACAAGACCTGGTGGTAATGACCCTTTACCACAAATGGGACAATACCCGGAAACCCATTATGGCCCTGGACGCTGACAGTTCATGCCTTTATCTGGCCGGAGAAGGTATGAAACCCTGGAACAGCCTGGACAAGCAGACCCGCTTCACCCTGGAAAACTTCAGGGCTGCGCTGGATACGACCGGAGAGTGGTATCTCGACAAAAAGGGCGACCTGTTTTACTTCCCGCCTGATGGAAAAGATCCGAATCTTATGACTTTTCATGCACCGATTGCCGACCGTCTGATTACCCTGGAAGGGGATGAGCAAAGTGGAGCAAAGGTTCAGTACATCCGTTTTGAAAACCTTCGTTTTGAAGTGACGGGTTACCGGATGCCCCTTTGGGGGAATGAACCGGCACAGGCTGCTTCTCCGGTGGAAGCTGCGGTCCAGGCTGACTATGCCGCACACATTGACTGGTTGAACTGCGAAATTTCCCAGACCGGCGCCAATGCGATCTGGCTCAGAAAGGCCTGTACCGATTGCACGGTGCAGCATTGTTACCTGCACGATTTGGGTGCGGGTGGCATTAAAATTGGCGACCTCCGCATTCCTGAAAATGAAAAAGACCTTACGCAACGCATTTATGTGGACAACAACATCATCCGCTCTGGCGGTTATGTTTTTCCCTGCGCGGTTGGGGTCACCATCTTCCAGTCGAGTGACAACCGGGTGACCCACAATGAGATTGCCGACTTCCGTTATTCCGGTGTTTCCGTCGGCTGGGTATGGGGCTATTCCTACAGTCCGGCAAAACGGAATATCATTGAATTTAATCACATTCACCACCTTGGCTGGGGCGAACTGTGTGACATGGGAGGCGTCTATTGCCTTGGCATGTCGGAAGGTACGTCGGTCAGTAATAATGTGATCCACCATGTTTATTCGTTTGATTACGGGGGCTGGGGCTTGTATACTGATGAAGGGTCAACCGGCATTGTCATGGAGAATAACCTGGTTTATGCCTGTAAAAATTCCGGTTTTCACCAGCACTATGGAAAAGAAAACATCATACGCAACAATATCTTCGCCGCCAACATCAGGGCACAGTTGCAGGCCACGCGGGTCGAAGAGCACCTCTCCTTTACCTTTTCGAATAACATAGTGTGGTTTAACTCCGGAACGTTGCTGTCCAGCCGCTGGAGCCAGGTCAGGCTCGCTTCTGACCGTAACAATTATTGGGATGCGCGTACCGGGGATGTCCGTTTTGATAAGGCTACCTTGAAGGAGTGGCAGGCAGCAGGTAAAGACAGGAATTCGGTTGTTGCCGATCCTCAGTTTGCCGATCCCGGAAGTTTTGATTTCCGGATAAAAAACAAAGCGCTGATAAAAAAAATCGGGTTTAAGCCATTTGATTACTCGCAGGCGGGGGTGTATGGCGATGAAAACTGGAAAAAACTGGCTGCTTTTGATGCGGCTGTTGCGGAACAATTTAATGAAACCATCAGGGCACACGAAGACCGGATGGTGGTAAAAAAGGAATAACGGAAATCGTTCACCACCTCAGAACAGCGCCTTGCTTAAAGCATACCAGATCGCCATTAATGCTGAAAAAACCGCACTGGCCATGAATCTGAATCTGAGGTTTATCTTATTCTGAATGAGATAATTGGCAATAATCGACAAGGGTATATTAACCAGGAATGACCAGGAAGCGATTCTAAGTATATCCCATGTTACGGTATGAAATTGTCCTGAAAAGAGCAGGATAAAAAACAAATGCCGGGCAATCCAAAGCGGATTAAAGTATAAAATGGCCAATCCCGTTTTTACCAGTGACTGTCTGAAACCCTCCATGCTTTTCACTTTGGAATCTATCCACCGGAAGTAATTTGGAATTTCAAAGGCATAAACGGTGGCTCCGATGACCATAATCCCCAAAAAACGGCTCCACATGAACTCATGCAGGATGAGTGATGCCACGGTATCTCCGGATACATAGATCAGGGCT
>DAIDJX010000167.1 GCA_027451165.1 Prolixibacteraceae bacterium
TGACGGCTGATCTGCTCCAGCATATGGTCAAAGAAACCAAGTCCGGTGGAAATGTTGCTTTTCCCCGTCCCATCCAGGTTTAAGCAGATCTTAATGCTGGTTTCCTTCGTAATCCGTTCAATGGAAGCGCTTCGGATGGTGGTAGCCAAAAAGGCATAAATATCATCCCACTGTGAAGTGATCAGCGCACAAGCCGGAAGTAAGCCTTGTCCATCCAGTTCCGCTTTCAGGTCGTCTGGATTCAGTAAAATGGCTTTGCATCCCAGGTTAAACGCCAGTTCCACGTCGGTGATCCGGTCTCCGATGACGAAGCTTTCTTCCAGGTTATAATCACCCCCGAGATATGCGGTCAGCATCCCGGTTCCTGGTTTCCGGGTCGGGGCATTGTCTTCAGGCATGCTGCTGTCGATGTGGATACCACTGAAGGTAATTCCCTCGTTTTCAAAAGCCTTCAGCACCTTTTGCTGCACCTGGTAATAAGCGGCAAAGGGGTATCCGGGAGAGCCCAGGCCATCCTGGTTGCTGACCATGACCAGTTCAAAGCCGGGGATAAGGCTGATCAGGTACATGTTCCGGAAAACACCGGGCAAAAACTCCAGTTTCTCCAGGGAATCGACCTGGAAATCATCGGGCGGTTCAACAATCAGGGTGCCGTCGCGGTCAATAAAAATAATTTTTTTCATTAATGTTTTAAAGAAATAAATCTCCAATAATGAATATCCAACAATCAATAACCAATTTTCCAAGAATTGAAAATAGGACAATCCAATTGAATATTGGATATTGATTATTCATTATTGGATATTTTGTTTGTTAATTTTGATTCTGCTGTTTTTACACTTTTGGCAAAAATGGCAATCAGCTCTTCATTTTCCCTTAGAGCTTCTTTTAAAAATGATAGATCAATATACCCTTTCTTTTGCAGAATTTTAAGGCAAATTTTAGTTTCCCGTAATTCCTTCAAGAGTATTTTTATCTTATGTATAAAATCTTTTTGGGACTCTGCTGACTGGGCTTCGCCATATAACAATGCAGGAGCAGTACTGCTTCTAGTCCCCTGGTTGCCTAAATGATTAGCAAGTTTTGTATCAGGCAACTTCTCAACAATTATGCTAATCAGGACTGCAAAATCAATTAATCTATCTTCAAGGTCATAATTTCGTTTTTCCATTATTTTAATACATTAATTTCTAATCACATAGAAACCAATTTAAAACTTGGTTAATCTCCAATAACGAATCTCCAATATCCAATAATGAACAATTGATGGAATAATTTGGATATTCATTATTGGATATTCATTATTGGATATTTTTTCAGACTCTCAATCAGTACAGTATTCTCCTCCGGTGTTCCCACCGTGATCCGAAGACTTTCCCCGCAGAGAATGACCCTGGAGCGGTCGCGGACCACGATTCCCCTGCTGAGCAGGTGACCATAAACGGCGGCAGCATTTTCTACCTTTACCAGCAGGAAATTGGCATCACTGGGGAAGATTTTTTTTACCACCGGGATACTTTTTAATTCGTCCGCCATTTTCGCTCTTTCCCGGAGAAGCAACCTGACCCAGTCTTCTTTCTTTTCTTCATTTTGCAACAGTTCCAGCGCTTTCTGTTGCGTTAGCATATTCAGGTTGTAGGGATACTTGATTTTGTTGAGCAGGGCGATGACTTCCGGTTGACCAAACGCCATTCCCAGGCGGATTCCGGCCATTCCCCAGGCTTTGGAGAGTGTTTGCAGGATGATCAGCCTGGGGAATTCGTCCAGCCGTTTCAGCCAGGAGTGGTCCGGGGCAAAATCGATATAGGCTTCATCCAAAACCACGATACCCTGGAAACCGGATACTACCTCCAGCACAGCTGCCGGATCAAGCAAATTTCCGGTAGGATTGTTGGGTGAACAGAGAAAGATCACCCGGGTATTCTGATCTGTCCAACGGAGCACTTCCCGGCTGTTGAGCTGGTAATCCGCTGTGAGTAAGGCTTTCCGTACTTCAATGTTGTGGATCCCGGCAGCTACCTGGTACATGCCATAGGTTGGATCACAGGTCACCACATTGTGCTGTCCCGGCTCACAGAACAGCCTGATGATCAGGTCTATCGGCTCATCGCTCCCGTTTCCCAGGAAAATTTTTTCCGGATTGATGCCTTTCAGCGATGCCAGTTTGCTTTTCAGTTGGCGTGCCAGCGGATCCGGATAACGGTTATAAGGCGCATTAAAGGGATTCTCGTTGGCATCAAGAAATACCATAGCTTCTCCTGAAAATTCATCTCTGGCCGACGAATAGGGTTTCAGGTTTAACAGGTGGGGTCTAACCCAGCGCAATACCTCCATGTTACCTGCCACTTGCGGTTAGTTGTTCCAGTCTTATCGCAATTGCCCTCCGGTGTGCCTCCAGTTCTTCGGCTGCCGCCATGGTTTCCACAATGGGGCCCAGGTTGCGGAGGCCGCTGATGGTGATTTCCTGGAAGGTAATTTTCTTCACAAAACTATCCATATTCACCCCACTGAAGGAGCGGGCCCAGCCATTGGTGGGGAGGGTGTGGTTGGTTCCGGAGGCATAATCACCGGCGCTTTCCGGGGTGTAGTTGCCGAGGAAGACTGATCCGGCATTGGTTATTTTGGCTGCCATTTCCCCATAGTTATGGGTGCAGATGATCAGGTGCTCCGGGGCATACCAGTTGATCAGGTCGATCATCTCCTGGTCGTTGTTCAATACGATTATCCGGCTGTTATCCAGCGCTTTGCGGGCAATTTCTTTCCTTGGGATCACATTTAACTGTTGTTTCACTTCCTCCTGAATGGCCGTCAGCAATTTATCTTCTTTCAGCACAAGCAGTACCTGGCTGTCGGGGCCATGTTCCGCCTGCGACAACAGGTCAGAGGCAATAAAACCGGGTTGGGAGGTAGAATCAGCCAATATGGCCACTTCGGAAGGACCTGCCGGCATATCAATGGCTACCTCACTGAACCCGACCAGTTGTTTGGCTGCCATGACATACTGGTTACCCGGACCAAAGATCTTATCCACTTTTGGGGTGACCACCCCATAAGCCATGGCACCGATGGCCTGGACGCCACCCAATTTAAACACTCTCGTTACCCCTGCCAGTTTTGCGGCGTAGAGAATAGCCGGGTGTATCGAACCATCCTTTGCAGGTGGTGTGCAGAGCACAATTTCTTTACAACCGGCCAGGCTCGCAGGAACGGCCAGCATCAGGACGGTGGAAAAGAGCGGGGCACTTCCTCCCGGAATGTAAAGGCCTACTTTCTCCAGAGCTACGGTTTTCTGCCAGCACCAGACGCCAGGGGTGGTTTCCATCTTCCTCACCGGCTGAAGTTGCGGCCGGTGGAATTCCCCGATGTTAAAAGCCGCCTGGCTGATCGCTTTTTTTAAAGAATCATCCAACATATCGCCGGCATTTTCCAGTTCTTCAGGGCTAACCTCCCAATGCTGAATGGTCACACCGTCAAACTGCCGGGTGAACTCCCTGATGGCTTCCTCCCCATTGAGCCGGATGGTATTCAGGATACTGCCCACGCGGCTTTGCAGTTCGGAAAACTCGTATAGCGGCCTCCTCAGAATTTCCGGCCAAAGGGTTTTTTCAGGCTGAAAGTAGGTTTTCATAAATTCACAATTTATTTTATAAAATCATTTTTTCAATAGGTATAACGAGAATGCCTTCTGCTCCTGCCCGCTTCAGCTTGCCGATAATTTCCCAGAAATCTCTGTCACTGATCACGGAATGTACCGAACTCCATCCCGATTCTGCCAGCGGCATGACGGTTGGGCTTTTCATCCCCGGAAGATAAGACGAAATTTCCCCGATTTTTTCATTGGGAGCGTTCAGCAGGATATATTTCTGTCCTTCAGCCCGCATGACTGATTCCAGCCGGAAAATAAACTCATCCAGTATCTCCTTTTTTTCTGCCGGTAACTCTTTATTAGCGATAAGTACCGCTTCCGAAGATATGATTCTTTCCACTTCTTTGAGCCGGTTGGTCACCAGGGTAGAACCGGAACTGACAATGTCAAAAATGGCATCAGCAAGTCCGATACCCGGGGATATTTCCACCGACCCGTTAATGACGTGAATTTCAGCATCAATCTGGTTTTGATTTAACCATTCCGTAAGAATTCCCGGGTAAGAGGTGGCGATTTTTTTCCCGTTGAACCAGGTTTTTCCTGTATAGGATTCTTGCTGGGGGATCGCCAGGGACAGGCGGCATTTGCTGAAACCCAGCCTTTTGACGATCATGACCTCTTCCTTCTTTTCCAGTACCTCATTTTCCCCGACAATTCCGGCGTCGGCTGCACCATAGGCAACTGTCTGGGGAATATCATCATCCCTCAGGTAGAGCACCTCCAGCGGAAAATTCCGGGCTGGGGAGACCAGGTTCCTCCGACCGATAACCAATTCAATACCTGCTTCTTCCATCAGTTTGATGGATCCTTCATTCAATCTGCCCTTTGTTTGCAGGGCCAGTCTTAAAACCTGCTGCATATTTTTCCTGATAAAAAAAGGCCTACCTTTCTGGTAAGCCTTTCTGATTTATATTTTTTCGGTTCATACAAAGCATTTACGGCCTGCCTGATGGAAGGATGTTCCCGTGATGACCGCCATGTCCTGCAATGAAATTCATGTCAAAATGTTAATGTGGCAATATTACTAACAATTTATCTTTTTTCCAATAAACGAATATCAATTTGTAACTTTTAACAAAGAATTGATAATAACTCTGTTAATTGCTGAACATATTCCTTACGGAATTCGGGTATTTGCCGGATCCGGACCCATCCCCGAATCCGAAGTTGAGGAAGATTTCATGCGAATTGGTATTCCACGGACTCAGGATCTGGTCGTTCATATTGGATTTGAAGGCATAGCCGAAATGAATATTTTTGAGGACTTTCATCCCGGCCATGAAATTCAGGTCATGGTAATCGGTGTAGGAACTTCCCAGCCAGAACTGATCTTTGTAAAAAGCGAGCACACCGGCTTCAATCCAGAAGGTCTTCTTCCAGTACCGCATCAGTACATTGGGTTTGAACCGGAAAGTTCTGGTTGGAATGGTATATTGGGCATACCCGTAATAATGCATTACCGGGTTAACCTCATCGAATTCGGAAATCGGTTTGCCAAGGTGGTTGGTGGACAAACCTACGATCAGTTTGTCCAATTGCAGCTCAGCACCGAAATCAAAATCCAGCACCGTATGTGCGTAATCGTTCATGTGAACGGGATCGCTGGGATCTTCAAATTCCATCTTGGTTGCCTGTAAACGTTTGTGGACAGCCCCGGTACTTAAACCTAAGGAAAACGAGGAATTATCAGAGAGGCTGAACAAGCGGGCATACCGGAGTTTGATGTTCTGGGCAATGTCGTGTCCAATAATATCATTGTACACCATTAAACCCAGCTTATTGTCGTTCAGGTTGACGCTGACATCTACAATTTGTGTCTGTGGCTCTTCGGCAAATCCCCAGAATTCATTGTTGTACAACAGGAAGACATTCACTTCGGGAGCCTGGATGAAGGATCCCGGGTTCAATCCGTCGCGGTAAAAAGGGTAATGGTTGATGTTGAGATCCTGCCCAAGGGTGAGCAGTGCCTGGATCATCAGTATGGAGAATATGATACACTTTTTCATGGAAATAAATTCTTCAGTAATCCTTATTTGTTTAATATCACCACAAAGCAATCTTTAAAGCCACGTGCCTTTAACTGGTTCTTTAAGTTATCCGCCTCTTCCCAGGTTCCGAAATTCCCGATCTGGTACTTGTTCAATCCTGCGACTTTTTCCACCGTGACGCCATATTTGGCAACAAGGTCGGCAATGGCCGGATATTGTTTCTCAACTGTGATGTTTTGACTGGAAGCAATAATCTGGACCCTGTGCACAGGCATCCCAGGTTGTAGGGATTTAGTGGCCGGGGCAGCAGGGGCGCCTTTAGACTCTTCCCTGACCTTTCCGGCGTCATCCATAACAATGTCCGCCTGATTCCCTTTTGATTTTACCGTTTCATTCGGATTGGACGAAGAGGATACGTTGAAATTCATATTGGCCTGTGGTACCACCCTTCTGGCGGGAGCAGTTGTTTCCCTGGCAGGAACATCGGGAACTGCTGCAGGAACAGGTTGTTCGGTGATCTCTTCCCTTGGCTTGTTCTGGTTGTTATTTGCCCCCTGAAGCATGTTATTATTCGCAGCCTGCTGGGTTCCCGGATAAACAGCGCCTCCCGGGTTTTTGTAATGCGCAATAAATTCTGTTCTGCGGTTCAACTGGTGGTCTTCCTCGGTAATGGCATTTGGAACAGCTGGCTTCGATTTACCGAAATTCCTCATTTTTAATTGGTTGGGATCTATACCTTTGCTGACCAGGTAGCTTTTAACGCTCATTCCCCGCCTTTCTGACAATCCAACGTTGTATTCATCTGAACCACGTTCATCGCAATGGGAATCAAGGGTGATTTCCAGGTCCGGATTCAGTCTGAACAGCCTGACAATATAGTTCAGGTCGATGACCGACTGCGGTCGCAGGAAGAATTTGTCGTAATCATAGAAAATCAGTTTCAGCGGAGGTTCCGGGAAGGGATGTAATCCGAAGTTGGTGTCATACCCGGTATCCGTGCCAATTCGGAACGGCTTGTTGGCGGAAGGCGTATCCAGACTCTTCTGATCGGTATAGTAATTGTCTTTGCTGACCGTCAATGTAATGTGTTTGTTTCGCGGAACCTTGTCAAAGGTGAAATCGCCGTTGCCATTGGTTAAGGTCTGCGCCTGTGGTTTCCCGTCATAACTCATGACAACTTTAGCCCCATCAATGGGTTTATGGGAAATTGAATCATAGACATTCCCCTTCAGGGTATAAAAAACGTCGACCGGCGGGCCTGATTCAGGCTTCATTTTCACCACCACGGTATCTTTGGTAAAACAGGGTATGTTCACCATTTGTGGTTCATAGCCATTACGGGTAAACTTGAAGGGATGTTCCTGGAGGTCACAGGGAAGATGGCCGATATTCAAAGGGGCCAGGCCATTTTTGTCAGTAAGTTTGGAAAAAGGATGGTGCAATTCCCCACCAGGCTGATTGGCAATGTTCACATTTTCAATTCCTTTACCGGTCACCGCGTTAACGGTCTTGACCCATATCGGGTCCATGATCGAAAGGTTGGTGTAGTAAATATCATCGCCCTGGGTAAGGTTTTCGCGGTTGGTGCAGAAATAAGCCCCGATCATATTGTCGTTCATGATAAGGCTGAAGTCATCGGCAGTGGAATTGACCGGATGCCCCATGTTGATGGGGTCTTCAAAGAAGCCGTCCTTGATTACTGACCGGTAGATATCCAGTCCGCCCATGCCCACCAATCCGGAGGAAGCAAAGAACAGGATGGAATCTTTGAACAGGAAGGGGAACATCTCATCCTCGTCGGTAT
>DAIDJX010000168.1 GCA_027451165.1 Prolixibacteraceae bacterium
ATCCTAACCATCAACGGAGAGAAAGTCAATCCTGTTTTTTCATCGGTCAGGTTAGGGCCGGGACTAAGCAGGGTAGAGGTACAATAATGAAAAGCACTATTAATTAATACTTTATCGAATGAAACATATCCTATTTCTCCTTGTAAGCCTCGGATTGCTCCAGGTAAGCACTGCCCAAAACAGTAAACCAGCGTACCCCTGGAGTGCAAAAATCCTGCTCAACAGTTACCGGCTCATTCAGCCCAAGCCGGGTATGAAGCCGGAATTTGCTGACCTGGATCAGGACGGTGACCCCGACCTGATGAAATACACTACGGCCAACGGCTTCCCCGTGAGGTGGATTGACGACGATGACGACATGCATTTTTCTGATATAGAAGGAGATACCGACAATGATTGCCTGATGGTCGACATCAATAAGGACGGGCAATACGGCAGCCATTCCGATGTGGTCATCGATTGGGTGGACACCGGCAACGACGGGAAAGCCGACTTGCAGATCTACTCGGAATTTGCAACGGAAAAAGAAAAGGACAAACCCTGGGGACCCGGCCATTTCATGATCAATATTGATCTGGACAAGGATGACATCATGAACTACATCGATTGGAACAATTTTCGCGTCCGCTGCTGGATTCACGACGGCAGATCTGACTTTTTTGAAGATTATTCAGGACAAACCCTGTTTCTGAAAATACATGCTTCACCTCAGAATATCAACGATTTACGACTAAACTGGGAAAATCCCTTCCTCTTTTACGACGTCGACAAGGATGGACTGACCGAGTCTGCCATCCGCCTTCTTGACCGTCCTGTTTACGGCAAACCAGGAGACCAATACCTCACCAAACTGACAGGTAAGATAGACTATGTAACCATGGCGTATGACCTGGACAATGACAATTCACCGGGTAACCCCTTTGATTTCGACATGACCATCACGCTGCGCGGGGGCGGTTTCGACTACATGGATCAGGTTCACCGCTTCCCTAATCTGCGTGGTTTACCTGAAACAGACTCCCTTTTTATGGATCCCCGGATCAGGCAACTGGAAGAATTTATTTATCCTGACCATACCAACGCCCGTAACCTGGTTTTTAACCGCGGGAAATGGAACGAAGCCTGGCTGGTCTATGATGAGGATGACGATTGTGAAAGGTGGGAACGGGTTGAGCTTCTGGATCCGAAAGAGCCTTTCACCATAGGCGCCCGTAAAGGCGGACTGGATGACAATCCCCAGTCGGACCCGGTAGGAGACCGTGGAGACTGGGATCTGGACAACTCCGGGAAAGGCAATATTTATGTCAGTCCCCTTGATGGCAAAATCCACCTCTTCGGTGCGGAAAAAGGATACTGGAGAGTGGACCAGAATGCCTTTTATTACCAGGGCATGGGGGGCTTGTACGATGGTTACGGCCCGGTCAGGACCCCGGCTGATCCGACTGTATTTCCCATGATCAGTTACCAGGATACCGATAACAACGGATTTTTTGACAAAATAGCCTATGACCTGGATGGAGACAAACAGGACGATTTTACTTTTTCACTTAAAGATCTGGGAATCAGCGATGTTTCCGAAGTGCTCCCGATCGCTTCCATGTCCTATGCTGATTTCAGGAAGCTCAAAACCAGGGTGGCCTCCGCTGCCTGGAAAAATGCCTTATCCTTCGTTGACATTGCTGAAAAACAAGGAATTAACACAGAGTGGTACGCTTTGTTGAAACATCCCAAATCGGTCAGGCAGCAATACGCCCAGGGGTATTGGCTGAAATTTTATCTGCTTTTGGATCTGCTCGAAAAAGCCGGTCAAGAGCAAAACAAAGAGTTAGAAACAAAAGTATTGAGTACCTACTTTGGTAAATACAGTTGAATACCTCAACTGTAACCTGCTATCCAGGCAGCGCAGCATTTCTTTTCAGGTTCAGCTGTTCCGCGTTTTCTTTAACTTTTTTGTCGGACAGCGGATAGAAAAGCATACCGGTAAAAGCCAGCAAACAACAGATGGCCGGCATCAGGCTGATCATCAGGTGTTCCCCGGAGATGGTTTGTGCAGCTTGTTCCGCAGCATTGGGCACATAGTTGAAAAGAGCCAGGATCCATCCGCTCATGGCTGCGCCCAGTGCCCAACCCAGTTTCTGCGACATCGACGAAGAGGAGAAGATCAATCCTGTGGCGCGACGTCCGGTAAGCAGTTCCTGGTGGTCAACAATATCAGCAAACATTGACCAGAGGAGGGGCAGGACATAACCTGCAAATATGGAGATCAGGAACTGGAAGATCAAGATCCAGGTGATGTTGTTGGGAATGAAATAGAAACCTGTACTCAGGATACCGGCCAGTAATACGGCGATCATGTATGTTTTCTTTTTACCATATCTGGAAGAGATCGCAGGCGCCGCCATAACGCCGATCAGGTTGGCCGCCTGCCCGACCAGGAAATAAATGGTTGTCATATCCCAGCCGGTACCTTCCATTCTGAAATTCACCTTTACATAATCCCTGAAGTAATAAATGGCTACACTGTCGCGGATGGCATTAAAAAGAAGAGCAGCAAGTCCGGTGGCCACCAGAATCCACCAGGGAGCATTGTGAAAAAGGTTTTTCAGATCCTGCTTCACCGACACATTGGATTCACTTTCTATTTGAGTTACCCGTTCCTTTGTCCAACTGAAACACAACAGAAACAACACTACACAAATGATTCCGATGGCGCCAACACCCATTACCCAGCCGACCGGGGAAGTGCTTACCGAGGTTTCGGCTGTCCTGAGGGCATCGTTCACCCCTTCATTTCCAAAAGTTTTGGCGAAGAAGTCGATCAAGGGCTGCAGTAACATGAAGGTGACAAAACTGCCGATAAAAGCGAACGACATGCGGTAGGAAGCCAGTGAGTTCCGCTCTGCCGGTTCGGCTGAAATGGCGCCCAACAGCGAGGCATAGGGCACGTTGATCATCGAATAGACGATCATCATCAGGGAATAGGTGATGTAAGCATAAACCAGTTTGGCGGTATCCCCGAAATCCGGCGCAAAAAAAGTGATAACCCCCATAACGGCAAACGGAATGGCAAACCAGAGGAGGTAAGGACGGTACTTCCCGTAGCGGCTTTTCGTGCGGTCGCTGACAATACCCACAAATACATCAAAGAAGGAGTCCCACAGCCTTGCTACGAGAAACATGGTTCCGGCAGCTGCAGCGGTAATTCCAAAGACATCGGTGTAGTAAAAAAGGGAGTACATGCCGAAAATTTTCCAGAACATGGAGGAAGCGGCATCTCCGAAGCCATAGCCGATTTTCTCTTTCAGGCGGATTTTTTCAACGGTGATCATAGTTTGGTTTTTATTGGTTTATCAGGTATTTGTTTGTTCATTGCCACAAAGGTACAATGGGTCACAAGGAATTCAAGTAAACAGGTTATTCTTTTGTGTCTTTGTGCTTTAGTGGCTAAGCATTGAATTTTTCAATATTCCCAGGTTTTTGGAGATCTGCTTTTTCAGGGTTTCCACCGAAGCAGCCGATCGAAAACCATCCGCCGGAGTATTCAGGCAGTAATCCACCAGTTGATCGATGGTGGAGGTGGCCACGTGCATTCTGGTGTCGGAAGAGGCATAATAAATGAACACTTTCCCGTCTTCATCTGCGATCCATCCGTTGGAAAAGAGGACATTAGACACATCACCATTTCGTTCTTCGCCGACAGGAGCCATAAAATAGCCTGCCGGTTCGGCAATGACCAATGAAGGATCATCCAGTGCAGTCATATACAGGTACAGGACATAGCGCAAACCGGCAGCGCAACCGCGTACGCCATGCGCCAGGTGAAGCCATCCACGGGGTGTTTTAATGGGGTGGGGGCCTTCCCCGTTTTTCAGCTCCTTGATGGTATGGTAATACCGGAAGTTGATGATTTTTTCCTCCCTGGTTTCGGCATTGGCCATGTCGTCGATAAGTGCCCAGCCGATTCCGCCACCGCTTCCCGCATCAATAAAGCCATCCTGAGGGCGTGTGTAAAGGGCATATTTGCCATTCACAAATTCAGGATGAAGAACCACATTACGCTGCTGGCATTTGGTTAGCAGATCGGGTAAGCGTTCCCAGTTTTCCAGGTCTTTGGTGCGCACAATACCCGCAGCAGCCAACGCCGAAGACAAATCTCCCGGCGCCGCATCCGGATCTTTGCGTTCGGAACAGAAAATCCCGTAAATCCAACCGTCTTCGTGAGCCGTCAGGCGCATATCATACACGTTGGTGTCGGGGTTTTCCGTTTCAGGAAGGGTCACCGGGTAATCCCGGAACCGGAACTGATCAATCCCGTTCGGGCTTTCCGCAATGGCAAAAAAGGATTTGCGGTCGGCGCCTTCCACCCGAACCACCAGCAGGTATTTGCTCTTCCACTTGATGGCACCGGCATTAAAAGCAGCGTTCATCCCGATTCGTTCCATCAGGTAGGGATTTGTCAGCTCATCCAGGTCATAGCGCCAGATTACCGGAGTATGTGCAGCGGTAAGAACCGGGTTTTTATAGCGGACAAAAATTCCATTTTCCTCTTCCACTTTCTCATTGGGAGCGTTGAGAAGGGCTTCCTGCTGCGCAAAGAGCCTGTTAAGCTTTTCTTTAAAATCTTCAGTCATAGGTTTCAGCAAATTATGTCACTCAAAATCGATCATGGCTTTCATGACCCCGTCGTGGTATCCTGCAACCAGGTCAAAGGCTTCTTTGGTCTTTTCAAAGGGAAAGCGGTGGGTAGGCATCAGGCTGATGTCCACCATCCCTTTTTCCAGCAGGCTCAGGGTCTCTTCCACCGCATGGTTCTGGCGGCGGACATTTTGGATACAAATCTCTTTTCTCCTGAGTGGATCGACCGGGAAAGACCAGCGGTCAAACTCCGGAATGCCGATCATCATCAGTTTCCCGCCCGGTTTCAGCAATTCAACGGCCTGGTCGGCAGCCTCCTGCTTTCCGCAGCATTCAAAAACCACATCAAGCAATTGAGGTTCTTCGGTTTTAATCATTTCCACGATATCGGCTTTATCCGGATTACCAGCCCAAAGAGCACCTGCTTTCAGGGCAATAGCACAACGGTAATCCAGTTTGTCGGTCACGTAAAAGCTTCCTGCACCCTGGGCTTTGGCAGCCAACAGTACACTCATGCCGATGGGCCCGAATCCAAGAATACCAATCTTCAGATGCTGCAGCTCCATAGAGGCCAGCCTGACCGCATATACGCCGATGGACAGCGGTTCAGATATGGCGCCGTCATCACACGACAGGTTTTCAGCCAATGGGAAACAGCTGGTTTCGGGCATTACGATAAATTCAGAAAGGCAGCCTTCGGCCTGACCTGGGCATCCCAGGAACAGCAGTTTCCGGCAGGTATGATGGCGACCCGACAGGCACTGGTCACATTCAAAACAGGGCATCGCCGGTTCAATGGCCACCTGATCTCCCACCTGTACATGGGTCACCCCGGTACCAACCTCTTCTACCACGCCTGCGCCCTCATGACCTACCGCAAATGGATAGCTGACCACCTGGCTGCCAATTTTCCCCGATACATAATAATGAATATCTGAACCACATACCCCGACTGTTTTCATCCTGATCAGCACATCGGTCGGATGGATAATCTTCGGTTTCTCCACCACTGTCATTTGCATCTCCCGGATGCCAGTCAATACCATTGATTTCATCTTCAAATCTGTTTGTTTTTTTGTTTCTTCCCGGAGTGGGTTTCGTTATCAAAGGATCTTTTGTTGTACTTTTAACCGCTTTCTTTTCAGGAAATGTCAAATGTATAAATAATATCAAACTTAAAGATGAAAAGGTTTTCTTTGCTTTTACCCCATGGATTCCGCCTGCCCGGTTTTGTGCTGCTGATCGCCGGTTCTGTTTTCGGGATTATGCATTTCATGTTCGACATCAAGCCGAAATTTCTAACCATGAAAGTTTATGCCATTTATTCTGAATACCTGGGGGATAAATACTTTCATTTTATCCGCGATAACATGAGTCAAGAACTGGTTGGCGTGCTGATGGTATTGGGAATATGGATGGTGGCCTTATCCAGGGAGAAAGTGGAAACGGAGGAATTGGCGACAGCGAGAAGCCGGGCTTTTGTGATTTCAGGTTACCTGCAGCTGTTTCTGCTGGTTTTTGCTTTATTGCTGACCTACGGAATAGCGTTTTTATACATGTCGATGCTGTATCTTATTCTGCCTCCGGCGCTTTACTATGTCATATTCAGAATTATAGCCAGAAGGAATACTGAAGTTCCGCAGTAGTTCCGGCTTCGCTTTCCGGGCAACCCCAGGCTTCATGCTGGGGATAGCTGGTCAGCTGATGGCCGACCATTCAAATTCCGTCTTTTTATTACGGAGAAGGCTGATCCGGAGGATGCGGTTTTCCTCTTTTTCCAGGCGGGGATCTTCCTTCAGCAGGTCTTTTGCTTCATTGCGGGCTTGTTCAAGGATAGCGCTGTCTTTGGCCAGGTTGGCGATTTTGAGGTCAAAACCAATCCCGCTCTGACGGGTACCTTCCAGATCGCCGGGGCCGCGCAGCCGCATATCCATCTCGGCAATCTCAAAACCATCATTGGTGCGTACCATGGCAGCGAGCCTTCTCCGGCTCTCTGTGCTGAGCTTGAATGCCGACATGAGGATGCAGTAAGACTGGTCGGCTCCCCGCCCAACGCGCCCCCGGAGCTGATGGAGCTGTGACAGGCCAAACCGTTCGGCACTTTCAATGACCATCACTGAGGCATTGGGCACATCAACTCCCACTTCGATCACTGTTGTAGCCACCATAATGTGGGTTTTGCCTTCCTTGAATTTCATCATTTCCCGCTCTTTCTCCGCAGGTTTCATCCGGCCATGGACCATACAGACATCGTATCCAGGAAAGGCTTCATAAACCTGCTGAAACCCTTCCTGCAAATTTTTGAAATCGAGTTTTTCAGACTCCGAGATCAAGGGATAAACGATATAAATCTGTCTTCCGGCTTCCAGTTGTTTCCCCAGAAAAGCATAAACTTCCTTCCTGCGGTTGTCAAAAAAGTGCATGGTCTGGATCGGCTTTCTTCCGGGAGGAAGCTCATCGATGACTGATATATCAAGGTCACCGTATACGGTCATGGCCAGGGTGCGGGGAATGGGCGTTGCGGTCATGACCAGGATGTGTGGCGGGATTTCCTCCCCTTTTTGCCATAATTTGGCCCGCTGGGCCACTCCAAAGCGGTGCTGCTCGTCAATGATGACCAGTCCGAGTTTCCGGAAGGTGACCACATCTTCGATCAGCGCATGGGTGCCGATGAGCAACTGCGTCTGGTCGTTGGCCAGGCGGCGGACCGTATGGGCGTCCCATACTTTCTCGAAGAGGGTTTTTGCCATGGGAATGGAGGTGAGAAGTGGGCCCGCCGAAGGGCG
>DAIDJX010000169.1 GCA_027451165.1 Prolixibacteraceae bacterium
AGGCCATGTTGGTTTGAAACTCCGACAGGGAGCCATCATTCCCGGAATAATCCATCTTAACATAGGTGATCAGCGTGTGGATGGGATCAAATTTCTCCTCCCGGTTCAGGATAGCCGGAGCACCCGGTTCCATAATGTTCACGAATTCCCGGGATCCGTCAATGTAAGTGGAACCTGCCGCCAGTTTCAGTTTGGGGCTGATGGCCCAGTCCAGCTCGCCATGAAAGTTGGCAATACGCTCCTTCCCTTTTCTTCCGGGGATACCACCGGATCCAAGAAAAGAGGCCGCAGTGCTGAAAGAGATTTTCCTGATTTTGTTCCCATAGTGAATACCGGTCAGGTAATTGTGCAGTTCCCCGTATTTACCCGTCAACGAAAAGGTCTCTTTTTCAGGTTTTTTCGTTCTGACATCAATGACCCCGGTCAATCCGGAAAGTCCTTTCACAAGGGCGCCGGATGACCTGACGATCTCGACCGATTCGATGTCGAGAGCGGACAAGAAATAGCCGGTTTCCTCAAACTCTTTCTGCTAGATGCCGTTGATGGAATAATCGGGATAAGGATATTTCTGTCCTCTTACCGAAAAAAACTGCTTGGTTTTCCGGCCCCTGTTCTCGGTCCATCCGCCGGGAACAAATTTCATCGCATCGATGAGGGTCGTTGCACCTGATTTTTCAATTTCGCCGGCTGTAATCCTGGAGACTGCTGGTACCAAAGAGAGATGTATCCTGTTGACGGAGGTGTCGTGCCTCATCACAGTATAACGGCCGAAAACCTCAACGCTCCCGATTTCCAATTTTTCAGGAGCCAGTCCTATTTTCATGCGATCAATGCCTTCCTCCGGCACACGGATCATTACCTCCCTGGCTGAATAGCCGACAGAACTGATCCTGATCCTGTAACGTTCCTCCGGGAGCCTGAGTTCAAAATAACCATCCGGACCGGAGCTGGTCCCCAGTTGAGATGATACAACCACAATCGTGGCATTGGGTACCGGTTCTCCTGTTTCCAGGCTGTATAAGGTTCCCTTAAAGGTATGCAGCGGTTGGGCAAAGACCGGAGGTATGCCCAATACAAATGACAGTATTATCCCTGTCCATAAAATCTTTCTCTTCATGAAAAAAGGTTATAATATCTTACCTGATCCGAGGATAATGCGCTTCCCGGCGTATGTCGAGGTTTCCGGGCTGTGTGAAACCAGCAGAACTGTACCTCCCGCCTTGTGGAAATCTCTGGTCATATCCATTAATATAGCTGCATTTTGCGGATCGAGATTTCCTGTTGGTTCATCTGCCAGGAGGAGTTCCGGATTTGAAATGATGGCGCGGATAAAGGCAGTTCTCTGCTTTTCCCCCACGCTCAGCTCAGATGGATATTTGTTCCTCAGGGGTAACAGTCCGGATTTGTCAAAATAGTCGTTAATGGCTTTTATACAAGAAGTTGCTTGGCAAACCAGCCTGACGTTCTCATAAACGGTCAGCCACGGAACCAGGTGGAACTGCTGGAATACAAATCCCACATTTTTCTTCCGGTAGTTGTTTAAAGCATCGTTGTTCAACTTGTAAATGTCTGTCCCTTTGAACAGAACCTGGCCCGAACCCGGACGGATCAGTCCGCCGATGGTATGCAGCAGCGTCGATTTCCCCGATCCGCTCGGTCCGACCACGACGGTGAAATCTCCCTTTTCAACCCGGAAAGTGATGCCGTCCAGGGCTTTGAAGGTCATTCCGTGTTTGGTGTAGGTTTTGGTAACATTATTAATGGTCAGCATGTCAATATTTTTCAGAGTGTTTGCCTTCATTTATTCCTGACTGAGGGTTTCCGCCGCATCAACCTGGGTGGCCAGCAGGGCGGGTATCCAGGCGGAGAGCATCCATAAGAGGGGAAAGGCAAGGAGGGTGAACCCGAATATACTCCATGTTGTACCGATATCCCCGGCGGTAAAAAGGAAAATTTTCTTCCCAAAGTACCCTGCCATCCAGCTGCCGGCAAAAAAACCTGCCAGGCTTCCCGTTATACCCAACAGGAAAGCTTTCAATAAAAAAAGCCCGGTGATAAAGAGATGGCTTTTCCCGAGGGCTTTCATCAATCCGATTTCCGGTTTCCGGTGGAGAACGTTGGAATAGAACAAAAAGGCCGAGATCAGCAAAGCTGAAAGGACGATGAAAGGGATCAGGAAAGCCCCGTATTTGTTCATCATCAGCCGCTGATTTTCCCTCGCATCTGCAATGCTGGTGATTTCTGTCACCTCCAGATCAGGGAATATGGCCTGCACCTGTTTCCTGGCGTTATTTATCCTGCCGTCGTGGCATACACATCCGAGCGCTTCTATTTTGTTGATCTGTCCTTCCATCCCCAGTACTTTCTGAAGATCCGCGAGGTTAAAGGCAACCCCCTGATCAAGGATACCTTTGCCTTCGGTAAGTCGTTCCGAAATGTGAAACCTGTGTGGTTTCCCATCTGCGCCCTGAATGACAAACGGATCACCTTCCGGAATGTTTTTTGCCAGCAAGGCCCCTACACGGACCGTTCCCGCCGGTACATTGAAACCCATGGTTTCCTGTTTTGATAGAAACCTTTGCATGGCTTCATCCTTATACCCGGCTACTACAATCTGATGAAGAGAGCCGTTGGGGTCGGTCCAGTCGGAATACCGGAGCTGGAGTATTCCCGTCAGGTGCCTTACCGCGTCAAAAGTCCTGGAATTAGCCAGGCTGTCCACACAGCTTTCAGGGAATGATGGGGTATTGTTGACGGAATAGAAATCGATCAGATTGGTGTTTTTGGGAAAGATGTAAAGGTTGAGGCCCTGTTCCCGCATGATCTTCCGGGTTTCGTTTTCGCTGGCCTTACTCAGGGTAAAAATGGTCACCGAAACTGCAGAGGCAGTCAACACCGTAAGCAGGATGATCAGGGAACTGATCTTACGATAGACAATCTCTTTGATAACCAGTACAAATAGATTCATGGACGGTTTCTTTTTTTGTTTTTACGAAGGAAGTAAATGGTTAGTATTGTCAGGGTCAGGAGGATGATTACCCCCGTAGTCACCATGGAAACACCCAGTGACCGGTCCTCCTTCATCTCCATCTTCGGAGGCTGCCAGGTGTTTAAACCATCCCGCTGATCGGTGAGCCATTTGGGCAGGGGCCTGGCTTCCAGGGAATCGTATCTGATGGTGTCGTTCCCCATTTCAACGGTGCATCAGTTGGGGATTTTCATCCAGAATTTTATTGACCCTGGCCGGAACGGGATCTTTCCAGGTTTCTTCACACAGCATGGAGATCCCCGGAAGATCGTCCTTGATCACACAGCTGCAGTCGGCGGTGAAGAAGTCGATCATCAGCCGGATGTTTTCTCCGGAAATTCCTTTGGCCAGCAAAGGCTCCAGTACCCTGAACTGTCCGAAAATACCGAAGAGCATCGGTTCGCTGATGGTTTTCAAATCCTCTTCCACATTCAGCAGCATGTTTGCGAAATGCTGCTCTTCGGGATCATTGCTGTCCAGTTCCACGAGGGTGATGATCTTTCCGAAGGGGGAAGCCGACAGGGTTTTGCGGATCACCTCCATCCCTTTCATATCCTTTACGCTGTTGCCGGTGGTGAGGTAAAGGAGGACACAAAGCTGTCCCTCCATCAGTTCTGCGGCAATTTTCTTCCGCATCGGGGAGCTGGTCAGGCCGGCGAGTGCACGGGAATCGTCATACCGGGCAAACAGGCGGTTTTTGTAATACAAAGCATAATAAGGACGATCAATATCTTTTTTCAGGACCTGTTTGAAAAGCAGGTTCGCCTGGGGGATTTTGGCTTCTATTTCCCTGTTCTGCCGGATGACCGGATCAGGGAGTGCCCCCTGGTGGAAATATGCCAGCAAATAGCGGTCGGCAGGGGCATTCAGCAACACCCATTCCGAGACTTTGGTCGTGCAGGCCAGGCTTATCCAAGCTGCAACAATGACTATTTTCCATCCGGAGCTCTTCATTTGTCCGTTTCTATTGTTGAAAGCGGGGTTTCCCGGAGGATTTCGATCCCGCAGATCAGCGTGTTCCCTTTTAGTGGCTGCAAATCCAGTTTCAGTGTTTTCCCTGCCGGAATCCCGTGATAGGTTTTGATCACTTCCCTGCCGGATTGGCCGGCTTCCCCGGCGATATCGAACCCGGCCGACACCTTCCGGTCCTGGAGGAATATATCGAAAACCCTTTCCCCGGGCTTTTTGTTTTCCGGTTCAGCAAAATAGAGCCTGATGGTGAAAAAAGCCTCCGGAACCGTCACTTCCTTTGTCAGGGTCACTTCCAGTGACCTGATCCCTTCGAGGGCACTGGCGCTGACCCAGGGAGTTTCTTCCGAAGAAATCATAAAAGGCTCCTTCCTGAACTTCCTGAACCCTGTGGTGTCCATCTTAACCGGAATACCGGGCGGGGTTCCTGCGGTGAAGGGGTATTCCAGCCAGAGCACATTGTCGGACGAAACCCGGTCGCCGGGGGCATTGAAATTAAGCCCCAGTTTCTGAACAGGACTTCCGTTCCAGGTATAGTTGCTGTTGGTCCAGTAGGCCATCCAGGGCATGTGGATCAGGGCCAGGGAGGTCTGGTTCTGGTAAGGACACTGGCAGGTCCTGGTGTAATCGGGGGAGTTCAGGACACCGTCGGCGGCGATGAGGTTGGTGGAACATCCTGCTTTCCAGCCGCCCAGACTTCCGGTTCCTTCCATGGATTCGAGGTTGACAAATCCGGCCGATGCCGACCGGAAGGAGAGCAGGTGTTCACTGGCCGAGACGATGCCGCAGCCGTATTCCCGCTTGAAACTCCACTTCAGTTCCTCTCCGGTTACCGGGTCTTTCTCCATCAGGGGATCTCCCGAGAGAAGGTGGAATGCTTCTCCGTTGGTATAGATTTTATCGTTGTGGAGGATGGGAGGATTGGCATATTTTATCTCCTTATCCCAGATTTTGTTTTTGGTTACTACATCATACGCGATCATCCGTTTCCCCTCTTCCCCGTTGAGCATATCACGGGAAGGCCGGGTTGCCTGCAGGAGCAATTGATGTTCAGCTGAATATCCCAGCCAGGTCCCGAAAACATCTTTTGTTTCCTGGTGAATAATGTTTCCGGTTCTGGCATCATGGTAAAGCAACCTTGATCCCACGGGAGGCTCATCCCCTCTTCTCCTTAATTTCGTTTCCAGGTATTGCGGTAGTTTATCGAGGCAAAAAAGTTTACCATCTCCTGCGATCACGGAATTGTGGATAAATCCATGGTTGGCGTTCATCCTCCACAACATTTTACCGGTGAACCGGTCCATGGCCAGCAGTTCCCGGCTGGCGGTCAGGTTATAGTCGGTGAAGAGGGGGTTTTTCAGGCGGATGGAATCATTCTCCATCCCGTTGTACTCCGCAAAATTATTCCCCAGGATCAACAGGTCATCATAAACACCGATGTAACCCAGTTCTTTGGTACTGTCGTCGCCCGTTTCAAATACACGGGCCGTTTCCCCCGTTTTGATGTCGATCAGGTTGCACCGGTTTCCTTCGATCAGGTAAACATATTCTTTGGTAGCGATGAAGTTGGTGCCCCTGGCATTGGCTCCGGGCATATGTACCTGGTTGTATTTCGGATCCAGCGGATTCTCTTCGTCGTAGGATTCATCGTAATAAACCAGCCACGAGTCATCCATCAGCCTTTTGAATTCCCTTTTCCAGAGGACCCTTCCGGTATATACATCGCGTGCGCTCAGGCTGTTGATGCCCTGGATGATCAGCCTGCCATCGATGACCTGTTCCCCGGGTCCGTGCCCATGCCGGGGAAGTACATCCAGGTTGGAAGACCCACCGAACCATAAAATGCCAAGCGGCGCTTTGACCAGCTCATCATCCGATTTGACCGTGTTGGCAATGTTGCCGTAATTGTGCGTCCACGTGGATGAACCTTTCAGCGGGCCGGTTCTTGCAAAAAGGCAATAATCCTTTCCTTCAGCTACCGTGAAGTCTTCAAAACCTGCTGATGAAAACCGCTTAAGGGCTTCTTCTTTTTCTTTGCCTTTTGCCATTATGATTATTTTTCCATCATATGGCCGGGCTGCAGAGAGAAGTTCTTCCGGAATGCTGCTGTTGCCACTGCCGGTACAGGTCAGGTCACTGACGATGGTCAGGGATGAAAAGTACTTCGGGAGCAAGGGTAACTCCCTGCCAAAATGGAGGAAACCTGCCCTTTCCGCCGGAACCCCCGCCCGGTCAAAATATTCCCGGAGTGATTTTATCCTGGCTGAATCTTTATCATACACGATGAGGTTCAGGGAAGTCGTGGCAAGTAATCCTTCAATGAGGCTGATGTCGCCCCCCAGCAGCAGGCCATATCCTTCCCTGACTCCGGTATTCCGGACAATTCTCCCGGCTTTTGCCGTGCTTTTTAAAATCCGTGGTTTTTGCCGGGGAAATACCATTGGTTTGGAAACCGGTGAGTCTCCGAACACCAGGATGGCTCCGTCACCGGTGACAGCGATCAGCCTGCCGTTTGCAGCCAGCAGCCGGACCACATTTTTGTCCAGCGGGTATCTCCATTTTACTACCGGAGGGCTGCCCGCAACCAGTCGCAGGGCGGTGATACCGGAACTGTCGGCGGCATACAGGTCATCCCCGGCCCGGATCAGGTCGTTGGTAGCGGAGACGTTCGCTTTCCAGAGGGTTTCAGCTTTTTTTCCGGGCTGGATTTTCGCACCGGTGATGGCTTTTCCGGAGAAATAAACCTCATTACCATCCACGACAGGGTATTCCCCGGAATTGGCAGAAAGCAGATTCCCGTTTTCACTGTCGTACATGCAGGTCATCCTTTCCCGGTGGTGATTGAAAAACACCAGGTCGTTGGCGCAGGTAAAGGCTCCCCCTGTTTTCCCGCTGGCCTGATCCCGACCTTTTTGGGTACTTTTCTGATAATGAGCTGCCTTTTAAATTCAAATCGCTGGACAATTTCCTGTCCCTGCCTGAACAGGATCCGGGACATATGGCTGCCGTAAACTGGATGAAAGAAAATAATATTTCGAGGGATTCCATTACAGATGTTCAAAGAACCGCTTTCCTCAGGGTGGTGGCTGAAAGGTATTTTGCCCCGGTAGCCAGGGCGCTTAAGAAATATGATCCCAACCACATGTACATCGGGGCACGGTTTTACAGCAATGAAAAAAACATCGCTGCCTTCATGGAAACGGCCGGGAAATACCTTGATATTGTATCCAACAATTATTACGGGAAGTGGACTCCCGACTCCACCGACATGGCCTTATGGACGAAATGGACGGGAAAACCGTTTATCATCACCGAATATTATACGAAAGGGGAGGATTCGGGTATGCCCAACACCAGTGGTGCCGGCTGGATCGTTAAAACACAGCGAGACAGGG
>DAIDJX010000170.1 GCA_027451165.1 Prolixibacteraceae bacterium
ATGCCTTTTCCATCAGTTGGAGGAATTTCCCGGAGGAATCCGGGAACCAGCCTTCCGTGGCTTCGCAGAAGAAGGAAAACGCCCGGGCCATCAGGATACGCTGCCGCTGTTCTTTGAACCGGAACTCCAGATCCTCCTTCCATCCGGGTTGGTCACCCATCGCCAAAATTCCATTGTTGGAAAGTTCTTCCCTGTCGAGGTCGGTGACTTCTTCCGGATCGAGACTCCTGAGAAATTGGAGCTCGTCGGTGTCTGGACGTATCCTGGCCGATAACTTACTGGTGATCAGGTTCAAACGTTCATTGATGGCCTGAACACCCGGGCTTTTTTTCATGGCTTTGTGAAAGCACTCAATCGCCATGGGATAATTGCCTCCCAGGTGATGGCACATGCCCAGTCCGCCCCAGGCGACAGGATTTTGGGGATCTGACCCCAGGGCTGCCAGGTAGGAATCCATGGCTTCCCCGTGTTTCCCGAGTTCCTGCTCCGTGACCGCCCTGGCGATCCACGGATAGACCGGATGGTATTCCGGAAGGTAATAACGGCAGGAGACCAGAAAATAAACGATGGCATCGTAAGCCTTGGGGAACATCCGGGCTTTGAAGTATTCGTTGAATTCCCCCAGAACGCCATTCAGAAAGAGGTGGGTATGGTTGGAATGACAAAAGGCTGTCACCTCCACCCGGAACTCCTCCCAGAAGGGCAGGCGGGGATGGGGTGAAATCTGTGGCACATAGTTCCTCCCGGTTGCCTGGCAAATCTTTTTCAGCAGGGAGATGTATGCAGGAATACTATGACCGCTGTAATAGCCCAACCGGTAATCCACATGCAGGTATGCTTTCAGCGGTTCAAAGGGCCCTTTGTAATCGGAAAGGGTGATGTCATCCAGCTCAATAATAAACACTTTCCCGGTTTCGTGCATTCTTTTCTCCTGAACCGCATAGGCTACTTCAAACCGGGTAAAGGCTCCGGAGGCTTCGTCCGTGCTGTTTTTGCTGACACAGGTCACAAAGTAGTCGCAGGAATCAATCTCCCGGCGCATGCGTGTCCGGATTTCGTCGGAAAGGCGCATGGATTCCAGCTCATCGGAATAGTCCCAGAAGTCGAAATGCTGATCGCGGAGTCCGCTCATGATCTCCCTGACTGCCGCCTTGTCATGGGAAGAAAAACTGATAAACAACCGGATGTGGCGGGAGGCAGACCCCTGTTCCGGAGAAGATGGGAAAGTTGTCATACCGTCGGTTATTTGAAAAGCCCCGTCAATACCGGGTGTCCTTTGTCGAAGAGTACGGTAGGCGTGGTCACTTCGGGCTGAATGGGGATTTTCTGCAGGGTAACCGCGAAGGTCTCCCATTGGGCCGGGAAGTTATGTTTCAGGTAACGGAAGAAGGCGGAAAGGCGCATGGTCATGACCGTAGCATCCCATACAGCAGGGTTGCAGGCCCTGATCATCTCCGGATCTTCCGACATCTGGTCGCTAAAGCTTTTCAGGTGGACCGGTGTTTGGGCGGCCATCTGGGCTGTTACCTCAATGGCCATCGAACCCAGCGATTCCGTGGTGTATCGCCGCAGAAAATCCCGACGTCCTGACTCTTCAGACACTGCCAGCAGATCATTGAAAGTGCCCGCCCGGAATAGGGTGTATCCCTTTTCATACCGTCCTGCAATGGCTATCAGGGAATCTATAAAAAACTCCCGGACGTCAAAAGCTTCCCCTGCATGTTCCTTAATGGTGGTTTCATACCCCTTTTTGACTTCGGCTGCTACCTTGTTGATGTCGTAGCCCTTAAGTGAATTTTGGTATTTCCAGCAGTAATAATACGGAAAGCCACTGATAAAGAGGGAGTCACGGGCAATCGAGAAGCTAACATCGCGGGAGAAGTCGGTGATGATGTACGACTGGAAAGAGTATCCGAGCTTTTTTTCGATTTTGTTGATGTGGCTGGAAAATTCATAAGCCCCGTAGTTGTTGGCCTGCACATCCGGGGATGTTTCCCCGGCTCCCAGGATCACTTTGTTGTTTATCCGGGGCAGATCGGAAGTAAAGTCATAGAGGATCAGGATGTCCATGTCCGACAATCTCCATCCGAGCAGGGTGTTCTGGAGCGCGGGATGGTAATTCAGCACATGGCCGCCGTTCCGGAGAATGGTTTCTTCCAGCTTTTTATCCTGAAGCTGGCCAAAATAGGTAAAGCAGGAGTTGAATTCGCTGTCGGAAAAGCCGGCGATTGGTTTGAGCATCCAGTCATATATCCTGAAAAACACCGGTTTACTATTGATTGTCAGTTCCATTCGTTCTCCATCCGGCCGGGAGGCATTGTATCCGATCGAAAGCGACTGGATGTCCAGGCCGGTTTCTTTTTTTGCGGTGGCGCCGAAGGAGATGCCTCCCACACTGCTTACCACCGACTGGCTGAAGACGGAGGGCAGCATTTCTTCATCGGGTAGATTGACATCCGGTTTGAAATCGACCCGCTGTTTGATCACCATGGCAGGCGGGGAGGCAAAGCTGAATGATCCCCTGTTTTGGGAGAGGACCTGGAAAGAAACAAGCAGGGTCAATATGAGGCTGAATGCCACTCTCCCCATTGGCCACCCGGAAGATTTCGTTATATTCATTGAAGTAAGGTTCAAACCATTAAAGTTATGGAAAAATTCTTATAAAACTTCATTATATGCCACTAAGGCACAAAGGCACAAAGTTTTGTGATTTCCTGGTGCCCTGGTGGCTGAAAATATGGGTAATGAAATGGAAAATCCGGGCTGATTTTACTATCTTGGGTCAGTTTTCAACAATAACCAGACTATGAAAAAAAGTATTCTGATTGTCTGCGGATTCGCCTTTTTCCTGTTTGCCTGTACCCGGAATTCCGAAATGATCATCACGGTAAACGGGCCTGTTTCTCCGGAAGAACTGGGCTTCACGTTGCCACACGAACATGTGCTGGTCGACTTTATCGGCGCTGATTCGGCAGAACCTGCCCGGTATACGCGGGAAGTTGCCCTGAAGGTCATTCTTCCCCGGATAAAAGCTTTGTTGCCGTTTGGCGTGCAGTCGTTCGTCGAGTGTACCCCCCGCTTCCTGGGCCGCGATCCGCTCCTGCTGAAGCAACTTTCCGACTCCACCGGAATACAGTTCATCACCAACACCGGTTATTACGGCGCTCAGAAAAACAAATTCATTCCCGACTCTGTACAGGAGATGTCTCCGGAACAGATGGCTGCCCATTGGATCAGGGAGTGCGAACAGGGCATCGGGAATACCGGCATTTATCCCGGATTTATCAAAATTGCCGTGGAAAGGAGTGAACTCAGCGAATTCCATGCCCGGTTGGCCAGAGCCGCGGCCATTGCGCACAAAGCCACCGGACTGACCATCATGTCACATTCCGGGCCTGCGGTGGCTGCTTTCGGTCAGCTGGCCATCCTGAAAGAGGAGGGTGTGGCTCCGGAAGCCTTCATCTGGACTCATGCGCACAATGAAAAAGACTCGATGAAACAGGTGGAAGCCGCAAAGATGGGTACCTGGGTGGCTTTCGATGCCTTTTGGGGCAGGAACAACCAGCTCAACCAGTTCGTGACTATAGTGGTGAATATGAAGAGACACCAATGTCTCCACCGGCTGCTGCTATCCCACGATGCCGGCTGGTATGATCCGGATAAACCCGACGGTGCCAATTACCAACCCCACACCCTGGTTTTTGAACAACTGGTTCCCGAACTGAAAAAGGCGGGCATAACAGACCGGGAATTGCATCAGATTTTTGTGGAAAATCCGGCAAAGGCTTTAACAGTCAGGAAAAGGTTATTGAAGAATTAGTCACACAAAGAAATTATTTGGTTACCCAGAGTCTCACAGAGGGACACAGCGTTACGCAGAGGAGTTAATTAAGACTATAAACCAGGGTTTTATTGTGATATTCTTGAATATGGCTGGAAAACCAATCAAAAGTTGTCTTTATGTTGCGGGAATACTGTTGTTGCTGTTTTTGGCCCATTCCTGTCATTCTCCTTCCGGGGATAACAGATATGTCAGTGCTTCCGGGAATGATCTGAACGACGGTTCACGGCTACGGCCTTTTAAAACCTTAGTGAGGGCAACCAGGGAAAGCTTAAAACCTGGAAGCCGTATACTGCTGAACGGGGGAGATGTTTTCGGGGGCAATGTTGTACTGGAAGGCGATTCCGGAGAGGCGGGCCATCCTGTCGTGATTTCATCCTACGGCAATGGCATGGCGACCATTAATGGTGGCGATGGGAACGGAATGGTTTTGAACAAATGTAAGAATTTGATTCTGAGCAATCTGGTTATCTCAGGTTCAGGAAGATTGACCAACAAAGAGGGTAGCGGTGTGGTGGTCAGCCAATCCGGTTACATTACCCTGAAAGATTTGGTAACCAGGGGATTTCAACAAGCAGGGGTATGGATTGATGGCTGCGACAGTGTTACTGTTTGCCGGGTGCATGCCCGTGAGAACGGGTTTACAGGACTGGGTACCGATCACCGGAACCAGACTACCCGCGTGGTTTTCCGGGAGTGTCTGGCTGAAAACAATCCGGGTCATCCGGGCATTACCGGTAACCATTCCGGCAGCGGCATCCTGCTGGCCACAGTGAAGAACGGTTTGGTGGAGTTCTGTGAGGCCCGCTTCAACGGCTGGGACATGCCCCGTCTGGGAAACGGTCCGGTGGGTATCTGGACCTGGAATTCAGATTCGGTGGTCATTCAGTATTGCCTGTCGCACCACAATAAAAGCCCGGATATGGATGGCGGGGGCTTTGACCTGGACGGGGGTGTGACCAATTCCATCCTTCAGTATAATTTTTCCCACCACAACGCCGGCGCCGGATACCTGGTATGCCAGTTCGGCGGCGCTCCCCGCCCTTTGGACGGGAACCACATCAGGTTCAACATCAGTCTGGATGACGGACTGGGCTGCCATCAGGCAGGCATCATGATTTATGTGGGGGGCGAATGGTTCCGGGAGAATTATTTTTACCACAATACCATCGTCAATACCTTTCATTCAGCACTCAATTTTGACGGTGTTCCGCTCTACCTGATGGATCCTCCAAAGCTTCACTTTTACAATAACCTGTTTGTCAGCGGAAAAGATCAGATCATGAACCTTCAACTGCTCCCGGAAACGGAATTGGTGGGTAACCACTACTGGGCTTATGGTGACGGGGGCTTTTCCATCGGTGGATACAGGAGCTTTTCTGAATGGTCTCAAAAAACCGGGTATGAAAAATCAGGTGATACCATAGTCGGTGAATATGGCAATCCCCTGATTAACTGTGATTATTCCTGTTTACCGTTACATCCCGGCCAACTTAGACAGCTCACCCTTTTTAAGCCCCTGGAAAATTCTCCTTTGATAAACCATGGCGTTTATCTTTCCGGGGAAATGGGAGTGGGTGATACAACAGTTGATTTCTTCGGAAAGCCATTTGATAAAAATGACCCTTTCGCAGGGGCCGGAAAATAATGTAATCTCACAAATCCGTTTCTGTTTGGACTATTTCATTATTTTTGAAGCATATTCTTTCCAAAAATTATGATGTGTAAAAAATGCCTCAGGTTAATGGCCTTACCCATCGGGCTGATTTGTTTAAGTTTTTCCATATTTCAGGACAGATTTCTGCCTGAAACAGGTTTATTCGGATTTATGCAGGGGTTCCTGTTCGGCATGGGGGTTGTTTTGACCTATTTTTATATATTCACTTCCATGAAAAGCAAGAAAAATGAACAGGATAATTGAAAAGGAGTATTTTTCTGAGAAAGTAGTAAAGCTGGTGGTGGAGAATCCGCACATCGCCCGCTCCCGGAAACCCGGGAATTTTGTAATCCTGAGGGTGGGGGAGAAGGGGGAGCGTTTCCCACTGACCATTGCCGGGGCTGACACAAAGAAGGGTACGATCACGCTGGTGGTGCAAACCGTCGGGGTGAGTTCCACCAAACTGGCGGCACTGGAACCTGGAGAGTGTATTACCGACATGGTCGGACCGCTGGGGAAACCAACCCACATTGAAAAGAAGGGCACTATCCTGGCTGCCGGCGGCGGGGTGGGGATTGCACCGTTGCTGCCCATTGTGGAAGGGTTTAAAAAAGCCGGTAACCGGGTGTTGTCTGTGATTGCCGCCCGGAATAAGGATCTGATCATTCTGGAGGATCAGATCAGGCAGTGGTCGGATGAGGTAGTGGTGATGACCGACGACGGCTCCTATGGCCGTCAGGGCCTGGTGACCACCGGCATGGAAGAGATCATCCTGCGTGAAAAAATTGATGAATGCATGGTGGTTGGACCGGCCATCATGATGAAATTTGCTTCCCTGCTCACCAAAAAATACAACATACCCACACAGGCCAGTCTGAATACCATCATGGTAGACGGCACCGGGATGTGCGGCGCCTGCCGTGTCTCTGTTGGCGGGAAAACGAAATTTACCTGTGTGGACGGCCCCGAGTTTGATGCCCATCAGATCGATTTTGAAGAGATGCTGATGCGCCTGAACGGCTACCGGGAGGAGGAAAAGGAGGCTTTTGATCATTTTGTGCACAGTTGTAACCATCACGCCTGAGAATTATGAGTTTTGATCCGGAAACACTGAAAACGGAACGCAGCGCGGAATGGCGCGAGGCTTTGCGAAAAAATACCAAAAACAAGGACAGGGTAGCCATTGAAAGGGTACACATGCCGGAGCTGGATCCCTGGATCCGCGTGAAACACCAGGACAGGGAAGTAAACCAGGGGCTTTCGCTGGAACAGGCGGTCAAAGAAGCCACCCGGTGTATGGATTGCGTAAATCCAACCTGTATTGAAGGTTGCCCGGTGAGCATCAACATCCCAAAATTCATCAAATACATTGAGGGAGGGGACATCCTGAAAGCAGCTGCCACCCTGAAGGAGACCAATGCCCTGCCGGCGGTTTGCGGAAGGGTGTGTCCCCAGGAGAAGCAGTGTGAATCACGTTGTTTTTATGTGGAAAAAATGGACAAGCCTTCGGTGGCCATCGGTCACCTGGAAAGGTTTGCTGCTGACTTTGAAAGGGATTCAGGATCCTGCAATATTCCGGAAACCCTGCCTCCCAACAACATCAAAGTGGCCACCGTCGGATCGGGACCTGCTGCGCTTTCTTTTGCAGGAGATATGGTCAAGCTGGGCTATGATGTGACCGTGTTTGAAGCGCTCCATGAAATAGGCGGTGTGTTGAAATACGGAATTCCAGAATTCAGGTTACCCAATGTGATCGTCGATTTTGAGATCGGAAACCTCAGGAAAATGGGGGTGAAATTTGAGAAGAACTTCATTGTGGGCAGAACGGCTTCCTTT
>DAIDJX010000171.1 GCA_027451165.1 Prolixibacteraceae bacterium
GAGATGACCTGAATCCGATTGGCAATGGCGCTTCGATCAGGCGTGCCCGTTTCGCCGCCAAAGCCAACCTGTCCAAACACTGGTACGGAGAAATCGATCTCGATTTTGCCAATGGTGTACTGGAATTAAATGATGCTTACATCAACTACGATTTTCTGAACGGGCTCGCCAGCCGCGTAGGGAATTTTAAAGAACGTTTTTCCATGTCACAGACAGCCTCTTCCAGGTACCTGAATTTCATGGAACGTGCCATGGTGGTCACTACTTTTGCCCCTTCCCGCCACATTGGCTGGGAAACTGCCTACAGTGGCAAACGTTTCCTTGCCGTCGGCGGAATTTTCTTCCAGGAAGTGGAAGATGCAGAAATGAGGACTTATGTGGAAGACAACAACAAAGATTATGGCCGTGATGAAGGCATTTCCCTTACCGGTAAGTTCGTTCTTCAACCTTTCGGATTCGATGCAAAAAAAGGACTCCATTTGGCATATGCCTATTCCTACAGAACTCCCAAAACTGATGTGGCACCCGGAGAATATGGCATGGCCCGGTACAGCACCCGCTCCCTGAGCAGCATTAACCGGAAGAAGTTCTTGGATACTGATCTTGTTCCCAACCTTGACTATTCCACCCTCAGCAATATTGAACTGGCCGCTTACTATAAAGGACTTGGCCTGCAAAGCGAAATCATCGGCAATAAAACCTATCGCAAAAACAACCTGGAAACCCTTTCCTTCGGTGGTTTTTATGTCCAGGGGGTGTACATGCTTTTCGGCGGAAACCAGGTGTACAACAAGGCAGAAGGTGAATTCACACAGCCCGATAAAGGGAAAAAATGGGGAGATGTTGAATTGGCCCTCCGCTATGATTACGTAAACCTGAACAACAAAGATGTTTATGGCGGTTCTGCTGAAGGGTGGACTGCCGGTTTGAACTTTTACACAGCAAAAAACGTAAAATTTCAGTTAAACTATAACTTACTGAACCACGACCGTTATGCCAGCGGAAAGAAGAAACTCTATGTCGGGTATGATGTCACTGGAGCCCTTACCAAAGATCCGATGAAAGTTGCCGATACAAAAGGCAAAGCCGGAAATGATTTCAGCTCAATCGGGATTCGTTGTGAAATTGATTTTTAATAACTTAACACTATTCGCTTTATGAAACTCAGATATATAGCAATCAGCATATTCGCATTGTTGACCGCCTTCTCATCCTGTGTGGAGGATGAAATTTACAACGGACCTGCCAGCATTGAAAAAGTGACCATGGAACCCGCCGCTCCCCAGTCGTCCGATAAAGTGACCATCACTGCCAAAGTTCTCGACTTGAAAGGAGTAAGTTCTGTCAATGTATTATTCCGCACTTCAGCCAGCGGCACCTTTTCATCGGTTGCACTGACAGCCGGACAAGATTTTAACTATACCGGACAGATTCCCGCCCAGGCCAAAGACGCCAAAGTTGAGTATTATGTGGAAGTAAAAAACTCAGGAGGATTTTCCACCGTTTATCCTTCAGGAGCACCTGCAAAACTGGCAAGCTATACCGTCGGGGCTTCCACACTTATCAAATTATACATCAACGAGGCTTTTGCCGATGGGACCAAAGATGCCACAGATCCCGACTGGGTTGAAATTTACAATGATTCAGAAATTGCCGTCGACCTGTCAGGCTATGCATTTTATGATGACGGAATCAGAACATCCGCTGGTGCGAAACCCAAAAGAATTCTGAACAATGGCACTGTCATTCAACCAAAGGGCTTCCTGGTGTTAAAAACAGAATACACTTCCGGAGAATACACCGTAGAATTTGGCCTCAGCACTTCCGGTGATGGCGCTTATCTGGACAACAAAGAAGGCGTGATGGTCGCTTCACTCGATTTCACCACCATTAACCTTGCCGGGAAAAAGTCCTACGGCCGTAAACCCGACGGATCCAACACCCTGGTGGTATTTACCACTCCGACCAAAGGAAGTTCAAATAACAATGCCCAATAACTGGCGACTACTTAATAATACAAAACTCAAATGAGCAAAGAAGAATTGAAAATCGGAGAAGCTTCCTTACCCCGCTTTGAATACAGGACCTTTGGACAGAATTTTGACAATGCCGCCAAAAGAATGGCCCGGTTTTCTGTTCCGATCCCCGAAAAAGTTTGGGAGCGTGTAAGTGAAGAGATATACATCCTGTCACGGACCAATGACATTAACAACACCAAGATCAGGGACGGAAAAATGGACATAAAAACCTATGTTCAGACGGTGAAAGGGTTGGAACAATGGAACCCCCTGATGAAAGGTGAATTTCCCATGGATGTGGAAGTGTTGAAAAATGAAGTATTCCCTGCTTTTCAGGTGGCAATGCCTGAATTCAGTAAAGCAGTCTACACTTTTGACGAGTTTATTGACATGGTCAAACAACATCCTGATCTGCAAGCTATCCGGGTTAAGAAACAACGATTCGGGTACATGGTGAACAACACAATCTGTGAAGTGGCCAATGTATGGATCAACGGAGCTAAGGTAGTTACCGTTAATTCAGAATCCACTGAAGTGGAAGATATCCTGAAAACGGTAAAGGATATTCAGTTGGAAGGTGTTGAGAACATCAACTATCTTCAGGCCATCAAGCGGGTTATTGGAATGATTGACAAACCATTGGCTAACGAATAGTAGTATGGCACAGGAAATTGAAAGAAAATTTCTGGTCAAATCTGACCAGTTTAAGGCAGAAGCTTCAAAAAGCACAAGGATTACCCAGGGTTACCTCTCTTCTGTACCTGAAAGGACTGTCAGGGTAAGGATCAAGGGCGACCACGGCTATATCACTGTAAAGGGGATTGGCAGCGGTTCGGGCGCTTCCAGGTACGAATGGGAAAAAGAAATCCCGGTGGCCGAAGTGGATGAATTGTTGAAAATCTGTGAACCCGGTGTAATCGACAAAACACGCTTCGAAGTAAAGATGGGAAACCATACTTTCGAGGTGGATGAGTTCTATGGGGAGAACAGTGGTTTGATCGTCGCTGAAGTGGAATTATCGGCTGAAGACGAAGCTTTCGGAAAACCAGAATGGTTGGGTCAGGAAGTGACGGGAGATCCGAAATACTTCAATTCCATGCTGATGAAGAACCCTTTTTCCCGCTGGTAATATCCGGATGATCCATCATCCCCGGATGTAAGTTATGAAAAGACTTAAAAACTGGATTGCTGCTGCACTCGGTGGGGCTACTGCTGATAGTCGTGTACTTTATACAATATTGTTGCACGACGACAGGCAGGAGCCTCACAGGGTGGCGCAGCGTCATCCTCAAGAAGCCCCGGATGGAAATCAACCGGAACCGTTTGAACCCGGGAACCAGTAAATATTCCCCATTCATAGATTTGCCGTTTTAATTCAAACCATCAGTCATGATTACAGACGAAGAAAAAGAAAAGGATGTGCCTTTCGATCCGCTGGATATGCAGAATTACCGGGTGGAGAAGTTAAAGAAAGCGGAAAAAAAAGGTTTTGAAAGGTGGATGGTTTTCCTGGGAGGTCCCCTGGCCATCATCGCATTCATCTATTTTTATTATTTCGCTGATTATTCATTTCTGAACACCATTAATCCGGAGATTCTGAAGGATGATTCCCTGAAACGGTTTAATGAACTGGGGATGGAACGGTTTTCCAGGATCAATTATGCCATGCTGGGTATTTTTGCAGCTTCCATAATACTGTGGATCACGGAAACAGTACCGAACTACCTGACTTCGTTGCTGGTGGTTATAGCAATGGTACTGACCGGGGTAACCTCGGAAAAAGTGGCCTATGCACAGCTCGGGCACCCGGTAATGTGGCTCAACATCCTCTCTTTTGTGCTGGCCAGTATGCTGGTGACCACAAAAGCTGCCAAGCGGTTTGCACTTTGGTTCGTCATCCGTTTCGGTAAAAATGCCACCTGGATCTTTTTCAGCTTCATCGTCATCAATGTAGTACTTTCGGTCTTCATCTCGGCAACTACTGCAAAGGCTACCATTCTGCTCCCTATATTCATGGTCATTGCCGCCATTTACGGAGCTACTTCAGATAAAAGGAACAACTTCGGAAGAAACATAGTGTTGCAGAATCTATTCCAGATCAACATCGGTGCCAGTGGTTTTATAACCGGATCGGGGGCGAATCTGCTGGCTGGTTCACTGATCGCCGGTGCTATGGGGATGACCCTTTTCGGTTTCCAGGATTGGTTCTTTGCTGCTTTCCCGCTTTGCATCATCCTTATTCTGACAGGCTGGTTCGTGGGAACCAAAATAATCTTCCCCATGAAACCGGAAGAAAGAATGCCCCAGATCGAGGGTGGCATGCAAAGGCTGAAAGAAGAGTATCTTAAGCTGGGCAAAATGACGGTTAATGAATACAAGTCAATCGCGATTTTTCTTGTGGTGCTTGGTCTTTGGGCCACCGACAAACAGCATGGCATATCCCAAACCGCCGTTGCCTTTCTGGGTGCAGTGGTGGCCCTGCTTCCGGGGATAGGCGTGGTAAAATGGAATGATGTGGATATTCCCTGGCACCTGATGCTATTCTCCGCGGGGGCCTATACGCTTGGTGCAGGACTGGAAGCCACCGCTCTACCAGCCAACATGGTTGATGCTGCTTTTACCCACTTCGGAATTACCAAATCCACTCCCTTCTGGGTGTTGTACCTGGGACTTACCTTTACCATGCTCTTCAGCGGCATTCTCTTTCAGTCCAAAACCATGCGCGCGCTGATTTTTGTCCCTATTTCCATCGGTGTAGCCCAAAAATTTGGCTATCCGGTGATGAGTCTGGCTTTCCCGGTAGCCCTCCTCATCGAGCACGTTTATGTGTTACCCTTCAACAGCAAGCCTTCCGCATTGTTGTATACCACCAACCATTACAGCATGACCGACTCCTTTAAATTTGGCTTTACCATGATGGTGATCAGCTGGTTAATGATTATTCTCTGGGGAGAAACGATGCTTCGCTGGCTGGGATATACCGTAAACGGCGTTTTTTAAATCAGGGAACCGGTGTACCAGGAGTTGCGATGATCGAAGAAAATGTAAAACTTCATGACACGTTTTCAGTTGAACTGAAAGTTGGTTTTGTGGCTAAAAAAAAGCAGAAAATCAACGATTTTGCCATGAACATCTGGATGTTTATTCCTGCCAGCCTGGATATCAACCGTTTCACCTACAGCAAAACTGATTTCTACCGGGATATTAAGACACATATCCGGCTGATCACTCCGGTCTTTTTGCTGAGGGATATTGCGGAATCAGCCAACTCCCCCTTTATCTTCCTGAAACAATCATTCTCTGTCCTTGCCTCCCAACCCACCCGCACGCACCGGGAGGAATACGAGTATCAGATAAAAATGTTTATTGCCATTCTCAAAAGTTCACTCAGGGAAGCCGTTGCGCACCTTATGAAAGCCAATGAACCTGACCTTGAATACCTGGTGAATGATTACCTGACACAAATCCGCAAAATCGCCGGTCAGTACAGAAACCTGTACCGGATTATCAATGTCCCTACAATCGGGAAGGAAATGATGGAGTATTTTGCCTTTGGGGATGAATTCATGAGCAACCTTATTGAGTTTCATACCTTCAGGTTGATGCAGGGTATCAAAAAACGCTTCCCCGCAAATTCAGCACCTCATCTTGCAGCAATCTCGGCATTGGTTCATGAGGAAACCAATTATAAAAAAAACAGAGGATTCCCTGTGGTAGATCCAGGCAACAAAAAGAACAACAACAACCTGGTTTACCGTCTGGGGATGCTGAAGAAATATGCGGAAAGTCATCTCTACCTGAATGTTGACAAACGCAAAGACGGGATATGGGCTGAGCAGTTGTTTTTCAGCCTTGCCGCCGGCATTTCCATGGTTTTTGCTACCATGGTCGCCTTTTCTGTCCAGCAAAAATTCGGGAATTTCACCATGCCGCTTTTTGTTGCCCTGGTGGTCAGTTACATGCTGAAAGACAGGATCAAGGAGTTTGCAAGGTACTACTTTGCCCATAAACTCGGGTCGCGCTATTTTGACCACAAGATCAGGATGAAATTCAATCAAAACGAGATGGGGTGGGCAAAAGAAAGCATTGATTTCATTTCCGGGAGAAAAGTACCTCAGGAAATCAGTAATGCACGGGGAAGATCATCTACCATAGAGGCCTACAACAGGGCAAACAATGAAAAGGTGCTGCTCTACAGAACGAGGATGCGGCTCAACAGGGATAAACTGAATGAAATGAATGACTACTCCGTGGATGGTGTGGTATCCATCATCCGGCTGAATATTATGCAATTCATCCGTAACATGGATAATCCGGAGTTTCCTTTGTTTTGTCAGGGAGAAGCCCAGGAGCTGCAGGTAATCCACGCAGAAAAATTGTATTACCTGCACCTCATCATTCACAAAAGAAATGATAACCAGAACGAACTTGTCAGGTATAGAGTGGCCCTGAACCGCCGCGGTATTTACAAAATCGAAAAAACAGATCCGGGAAAATAACCATTAACAGGTCACACACCTTGATATTAAAATCAAAGTATGATGGGGCCCATGCGTCATTTTACGGCAACCACAGCCTTCGGTGTCCTTTTACCCCGATTATTCCTTGTTTGCCGTGAATGCCATATCTCCCTGCGGAGTTGCTGATTTACCCACCAGTTTCCCATCCACAACGGCTCCTGAAACAGTGATGGCATTGCCTTCCAGATTTATGGTGAAGGTAAAACTGTTTTCGGTCGCAGAGAGATCTGCCAACGGAACTTCCACTCCACCGTTCATAACTATCTTGCCAGTTGTTTTCCCTTCATTAACAACAAAAACCATTTTGCCCGCTGAATATTGTTCAGGAGCATCCGGAACCTTGTAAGACCAGGTACCGGTCAGGGTGATTTTTTCTGCTGTCATCCCGATTTCACCATCCGGGGAGGTTACAACACCCGTGATGCTATTCCCGGCTATTTTCCCGGAAATGGGGATTTGATTCCCTTCTACACCAGCTGAAAATTTCAATGTTTCTCCATCAAAAGAGACATCAGATCCTTCTAAAGTATATGATTCACCAAAAATCAGTTTCACCTTCAATATGCCCTCTGATTCCGAGACCACCAGGGTGCTGCTGGCATATTCCGGAGGAGCCTGTGGCACTGAAAGTTTCCAGGACCCCAATACTTTGGAAAAATCCGTCGCAAATGAAAAATAACTCAGCAACAGAAGAACAGGAACTACCAGTGATATCCTGAATAAAGATGATTTTTTCATAGCGTTAACCTTTTTTTTTAA
>DAIDJX010000172.1 GCA_027451165.1 Prolixibacteraceae bacterium
GAATATAAAACGGTGAAAAATCCTTCCCAGTTAAACAACACCAACATCAAAGCAGGAAAATCACTTTTTCTGATCAACTGCAAATCATGCCACGGAGATCCCGGAAAAAACAATGCCCTACCCCTGGTACCGGCACCTCCGGATATTACCTCTCAACAAATGCAGGCCAACACTGATGGTGAAATTTTCCATAAGATCACCGTGGGTAGGCTTGCGATGCCTTCCTTTGAGCCAACGCTCACCGAAGACCAGCGATGGAAAATTGTGAATTTCATCAAGAGTTACGATCCCGCAAACAAGGGGCTGTTTACGCCGGAAGAGCCTGTGCCGGCACGTTTACAGGCTTCAGCAGATATCCCGCGATCTGTATTGCTCATAGATGCACAGATGCAGGACAAACAAGGCGCCTGGGCTCCACTGGCTGCAACGGAAGTGTCGGTCAAAGCCAAAAGAACTTTTGGCTATCTGGAAGTCGGCAAAGCGCTCACCAACGCTTCCGGTCATGCAGAATTTCAATTTCCGAAGGATTTCAAGGGAGATCCTGAAGGAATGGTTGACCTTACCTTCTCCCTTGGGGAAGACTTTCGCGCCGATACCATTCCGTTGAACCAGGTAAAAATTGCAGCACCCGTCGAACCGGAGAATATCTTCAGTCACCGCGTGCTGTGGTCAACCAATCCCCATACCCAATGGTGGCTGATCCTGACTTACCTGGGCATAGTTGGCGGCGTATGGTTGACTATCTTTTATATTCTCTTCCAGATTTTTAAAATCTTTAAAGCGGGGAAAGAATAAAACATCCTGAAGCTGTTCGTCATCCATGAATATATTCTACCTGCTGATAGGAGTAAGTTTACTGGTTGCCCTGGTTTTTCTCGGCCTTTTCATCTGGGCGGTCAAATCGGGACAATACGATGATTATGATACTCCGCCATACAGGATTTTGTTCGATGACGATACCGTGAAGGAAAATTCAGAACAGGAGCAAAAAACTGATCAATAAAAAAATCAATATATGGAAATTCAAAAGTTTTATTACGACAATAAGATCGTCAGGCAATTTATCTGGGCTACAATAGTCTGGGGGGTTGTCGGCATCATCGTCGGGTTGCTGATTGCCCTGCAGTTGGCTTTTCCCGTTTTCAACCTCGATTTGTCGCTGACCTCCTTCGGAAGGATGAGACCTCTCCACACCAATGCCATCATTTTTGCCTTTGTGGGAAATGCCATCTTTGCCGGAGTATATTATTCACTGCAGAAATTATTGAAAACCAGAATGTTCAATGATACCCTGAGTGCAATAAATTTCTGGGGATGGCAGTTGATTATCCTGCTGGCAGCATTATCGCTTACCCTTGGTTTTACCACTGGTAAAGAATATGCTGAACTGGAATGGCCGATAGATATCCTGATCGCCATTGTCTGGATCGTTTTTGGCTGGAACATGATTGGCACCATTCTGGTGCGCAGGGTGAAGCACATTTATGCAGCCATCTGGTGGTACCTGGCCACTTTTCTTGGTATTGCCATGTTGCATGTGGTGAACTCCTTTGAGTTGCCCATCAGCCTGTTCAAGAGTTATTCCATTTATGCCGGTGCTCAGGATGCCGTGGTTCAATGGTGGTATGGCCACAATGCCGTTGCCTTTTTCCTGACCACGCCATTCCTTGGGCTGATGTATTATTACCTTCCCAAAGCAGTCAACCGGCCCATTTATTCCTATAAACTGTCCATCATCCACTTCTGGTCGCTGATCTTTCTTTACATGTGGGCAGGACCGCACCACCTGCTTTACCAGTCACTTCCGGAATGGGCACAGGCTTTGGGCACCACCTTCTCCGTTATGCTGATCGCACCTTCCTGGGGAGGTATGATCAACGGCTTTCTGACACTCAGGGGTGCCTGGGACAAGGTCAGGGACAGCGCCGCGCTGAAATTCTTTGTAGTGGCGCTTACTGCCTATGGTATGGCTACTTTTGAAGGGCCAATGATGTCGCTGAAAAATGTCAATTCCATTACCCATTTTACCGACTGGACCATCGCCCATGTGCACATTGCCGGAATGGGCTGGAACGGCGGTCTTACCTTCGGAATGTTGTACTGGCTGATCCCGGTACTTTTCAAAACAAAATTGTATTCACAGAAGCTGGCAAACACCCATTTCTGGATTGCCACACTTGCCATCCTGTTGTATGCCATCCCCCTTTACTGGTCTGCTGTCACCCAATGGCTGATGTGGCGTGAATACACCCCGGAAGGGTTCCTGGCTTATCCCAATTTCATGGAAACCCTGACACAGATTCTGCCCATGTATAGCATCAGGATCATCGGCGGAACCCTCTTCCTGATCGGATTCCTGCTGATGGTGTACAACCTGGTGAAAACAATGACCTCAGGCGTTTGTGTTGCCAATGAAGCTGCCGAAGCTCCGGCCCTCGAAAAATTGGGCCCCCTTAACCCAAGGACTGAAACCGTCCATCGCTGGCTGGAAAGAAAAGGAATCCAGTTCTCGATAGTGGCTTTTGTGGTTTTAGCCATTGGCGGCGCTGTCCAGATTATCCCGATGATCTTCATCAAATCAAATGTTCCGACGCTGAAAACAGTAACTCCTTATACCCCGCTGGAACTTGCCGGAAGGGATATCTATATCAGGGAAGGTTGCTATACCTGCCATTCACAGATGGTAAGGCCTTTCCGTTGGGAAACAGACCGTTATGGAGAGTACTCCAAAATAGGCGAATTTGTTTACGATCATCCTTACCAGTGGGGTTCGCGGCGGACAGGACCGGACCTTGGCAGAGCCGGAAATCCGGTCGGCCCGATGTACAAGAACACTTCATGGCATTTCAATCATTTCATGGATCCCCAAAAGATGAACGAAAAATCGATCATGCCCAAATATGCCTGGCTGATGGTCAGAGGAATTGACACCTCTGTAATTCCCCGGAAAATCAGGGCCATGCAAACCCTCGGCGTTCCTTATGCGGAAGGTTATGATGCCAAGGCATTAACTGATATGGAAGCCCAGGCAAAAAAGATAGCAGAGGAACTGAAAACTGCCGGTATTGAGGTTAAACCCGACCGGGAGATCATTGCCATCATAGCTTATATACATAAACTGGGCAGGGATATTTCACCTGCTGCTGTTCCTGCTCCTGCTGCCACTGAGAAGTCAAACAAATAATACCATGAAGATTATCAGCAATTTACTGCAATCCATTGAAGGAATTCAAATTTGGTATATCATTTCCTTACTGATATTTTTCTTTATGTTCCTGGTCTTTTTATACCGGATCTTCCGGAAACCAAAGGAGGAAATGAACCAGATAAAAAATTCTATTCTGGATGACGATAAGGAAACTGATCAGATAAACATCAAAAAATCGGAAGTATGACAACAGATAAATATAACGTAACGGAAGAAGATCCCGGTTATGGCGATGGCCCGGTAATGGATATTGAGGACCATGAATATGATGAGATCAAAGAACTGGATAATCCTCCCCCGGGTTGGATCATGGCGGTATTTTACCTGACCATCGGTATCTCCATCCTCTATGGCGCCTATTATTTCTGGCTCCGCGTCGGAGATCAGCAGGAGGCGGAATATGCCAAATCGGTGGAAAAAGCCCGGCTGAAATACCAGAAAGAACAACCGGCCGGAGAGTTGACGCTCCTGACCGATGCTGCTTCACTGGCCGCTGGAAAAGACATTTATACGGCCATGAACTGCGCCACCTGTCATGGTCAAAATGCAGAAGGCAACGTGATTGGCCCCAACCTGACGGACAATTACTGGCTCCATGGATGCAAGTTCGAGGAGGTATTTAACCTTGTGAAAAACGGGTTTCCAACAAAGGGGATGACGGCGTTCAAGGCACAATTGCCTGATGAAAAAATCAGACAGGTGGCCAGTTACGTGATTAGTCTGAAGGGATCCAATCCCACCGGTGGCAAAGCCCCACAGGGTGACCCCTGCGAATAACATTGTTTTGCGAAAATCAAAAATGTAGAGACGCAATATATTGCGTCTCTACAATATTTTTTATCAAAAAAATATTTGCCGCAAATGGCACAAAAAGAAAGATCGTTCCGTGACCGTCCCATCAACATGGATGAGGAAGGTCACAGCAAATGGGTGTATACCAGAATTCCCCGCGGAAGATGGCATACTCGCAGACTTATAGCTTCCTGGATTCTGCTTTTGTTTTTCATTGCCACACCCTTTATTAAGGTAAATGGATATCCATTGATTCTGCTCGATATCCCTGCCAGGAAGTTCATCATTTTCGGCGCCATATTTTGGGCTCAGGATACTTTTATCCTGGCTTTGCTTATGCTCGCTTTTGTCCTTTTTATTGTGCTTTTCACGGTTACCTTCGGAAGAATCTGGTGTGGCTGGGCCTGTCCGCAGACTATTTTTCTGGAGATGGTCTTCCGCAAAGTAGAGTTTCTGATTGAAGGAGATTACCAGAAAAGAAGAAAGCTCGATCAGGGGCCACTCTCCACAGAGAAAGTGCTGAAAAAGACCCTGAAACATGGCATCTTCGTGTTGATATCCATTCTGATGACCAATATCTTTCTGATGTGGTTCATTGGCTATGAAAAGCTCTTTCAAATCATCAGCGATCCCGTTGGCACACACTTCTACGGGTTTTTAATCATGCTTGCAGTTTCCCTGTTTTTTTACTGGATGTATGCTTATTTCAGGGAACAACTTTGCACCATGATCTGTCCCTACGGCAGAATGCAGGGCGTTTTGCTTGATCAGCGCTCCATTGTGGTTTCTTACGATTATGTACGGGGAGAACCCAGGGGAAAGCAGGCTGTCGGCGATTGTATTGATTGCAAACTTTGCATCGCTGTATGTCCCACTGCCATTGATATCCGCAACGGAACCCAATTGGAGTGTATCAGTTGCGCCAACTGCATCGATGCCTGTAACGAGGTGATGTCAAAAACCGGAAAACCTCCCCATCTGATTCGCCATGATTCAGCTGTGGGAATTGAAAAGGGACATACATCAGTCTGGAATTGGAGAAACCGCGCTTACTCAGTTGTATTGCTGCTGCTTGTGGCTTTTTTTGTCTTTATGCTGACTACCCGTTCGATGGTGGAAACCACTATACTGCGAACGCCAGGGCTCATTTATCAGGAAAACAGCAACGGTACCATTTCCAACGTGTACAACATCAAAATGGTCAACAAAACCCATGAAGATATGAACCTGGAATTGCGTCTGCTGTCGCACCCCTCGGGCGAAATCAAACTGGCAGGCAGTGGTATTCATATACCGGATCAGGGGTTATATGAATCCACTTTTGTCCTGTTTCTTCCCCGGAATGAAATAAAAAGCGGAAAAATCATATTGACATTCGGGCTTTACAAAGATCAGCAACTCCTGGAGACTACAGAAGCTACTTTTGTCGGACCTGTAACAAATACTTCGGAATGAAACTAAACTGGGGATGGGGAATCGCGATTTTCCTGCTGCTTTTTTTGGTAGCGCTGATTGGATTCGTGATTTTTGCCTGGAATCAGGATGTAAATCTGGTTCATGACAATTATTATGAGAAAGGAGTAGACTATTCAGCCCAGCTTGAAAAGGAATCCCGGTCAGCCCTCTTTTCCAACCTGATTTCAGCAGAGAATTACGGAGATTCAGTGTTGATCCGCTTTCCTGCATTTGTTGCCCAAGGGATTGATTCAGGCATGGTGCTGTTCTTCCGGCCATCTGATCACAAAAAAGACCTTACTTTTAACATGAATTTCAGGGACTCCATCCTTATCTTTGAAAAAGAGAAATTGATTCCCGGAAGGTACACGCTCAAAATGAGCTGGTTTTCCGGAGGAATTGATTTTGAAGTGGATAAAATGCTTATAATTAAATAATACACTCTTGTACCCCTCTCTGCCAGCTGGCGGTGAGGGTACGGGGGTGAGGTAATAAATATTATGATACCATTATTACTTTCAGCTTTTCTGGTGGGCCTTGCCGGCAGTTTTCACTGCGCCGGGATGTGCGGCCCTATCGCCATTGCTCTTCCCTTGTATGGCCCTTCTCTGCCAGCAAAATTCTTTGGTGGACTGCTTTACAACCTGGGCAGAACCCTGACCTATGTCATTATGGGAGCACTGTTCGGATTAATTGGCCTCGGTCTTCACATGATGGGATTTCAGCAGATCGTTTCTATCGTCATGGGTGCCGGAATGATCATTCTGGCACTTTTACCCAGGTTGTTCAGAAGCCATTACAAACCAATAACCCGCTCTTTCGGCTGGACTGGACAGTTGAAAACCCTTTTCCGGAGACTTTTTTCTGTACGCTCCTATCCCAGCCTGTTTTTTGTGGGTATGCTGAACGGTTTGCTTCCCTGCGGACTTGTTTACGTTGCATTGGCCGGGGCAATTGCTTCAGGAACTGCATTCAGCGGTTCCATGTACATGCTTCTTTTTGGCCTTGGAACCATCCCTATGTTGTTGTTTATCGCCCTGATGGGAAATGTTATCAGCGTATCCCTCCGGCATAAAATCAACCGGCTTATCCCGGTTCTGGTAGTTCTGGTGGGAATTTTCTTCATCCTTCGCGGATTGAACCTGGGAATACCTTTCCTCAGTCCGACAAAACAAAAAATCGAGATGAAGTTCGAAAAAAGCCTGGAGGATAAAGAAGTATCAGATTTGATATTTTGGAATGAAAAAATCATGTTTCTATTAACAACCTGACCAGTTTTATCCATATATTTGTTTCTATAAAGTATATACGAACGATGGAAACCGTCATAAAAAAATGGGGAAATAGTCTGGCCATCAGGATTCCAAAAATGATTTGCAGGGAATCCGGTATTCAAGACGGCACTGAAGTAGAAATTGCATTTGATGGTAACAAAATAATTGTCAAACCTTGTAAGAAGGAATATTCTCTAACAGATTTGGTCAGCCAGATAAACGAAGAAAATATCCATTACGAAATTCAAACCGGACAAGCACGTGGAAATGAAATATGGTAACCGTTGGCTATATCCCTGACAGAGGTGACATTGTCTGGTTAGAATTTGCACCCCAGCGGGGTCATGAACAGACCGGTAATCGTCCTGCCCTGGTGGTTTCTCCTTCATCCTATAACAGAAAGAGTGGGCTGTTTGTGGTATTTCCGA
>DAIDJX010000173.1 GCA_027451165.1 Prolixibacteraceae bacterium
TCAGGTACCAGGCGGTGGCGCGCGACAATGCCGGCAACCCGCTGACCAATAAAAATACTGCCTTTCGCATCAGTATCCTGAAGGGGAGTGCAACGGCAGGAGCTGTATACATTGAGGATCACCAGAAAACGACCAACGGGTTCGGACTGGTGGATCTGGAAATCGGGAAAGGAAATGTCCGTGCCGGCACCTTTTCTTCCATTGAATGGGGCAAAGACGTTTTTTTTATCAATGTTGAAATGGATCCGCAGGGCGGAGTGGCCTTTCAGCACCTGGGCACCAGCCAGTTGCTGAGTGTGCCTTATGCGTTGAACGCCAAAACGGTGGAGGTGGAAAAGGATGGCGATCCCCTGAACGAAATACAGCAATTGTCGGTAAGCGGCAGTAATCTGGCATTGAGCAAAGGGGGAGGAACGGTAACCCTGCCTGAACCTCCGGGGGATAACTGGGGAAGTGATTACGTACGCACCGATTCTACTTTATCGGGAAAAGGGACTCATGCTTCCCCGCTGAAGATTTCCAAAAATTCGGCTCTTCCCGGGCAGGTACTGCAGTGGTCCGGAACTACCTGGACGCCTTCCACCCTCACCACAGAATTAAGGCTCCCCTATATGGGGAATGTTTCCTCTGCCGATTATGGATTAAAAATTATCAATGAGTCCAAAGGCGCTGCTGTTTGGGGAAAAGTTACGGGGGGTTGGTATTCCCCCGGGGTTGTCGGTGAGTCGGTAGAAGGATTTTTGGGAACGGGTGTGATTGGTGTTGGAAATTACACTGGGGTTGGAGGCAGTGTAGGAAAAACGGATACATTAGGTGTTGGGGTAAAGGGTATCTCTTTTGCAGAATGGGCTACTGGTGTAGAAGGTTCAGCTAATGGAACTGGCACTTCAATCGGAGTAAAAGGATCTGCTTTTTCAAGTAATGGTTCGACAACAAATATCGGAGTATTTGGAGCAGCTTCAACTGATACCCCCTACAGCTGGGCCGGGGTTTTTGAAGGCAGACTGGTTGCAACTGGCAGAACCGGAATTGGCACCGAATATCCTGAAGCAGGGCTGCACATCAAAGGCAAGGGCTGGCCTGAAAGTTTTGCCTACCTGGAATCAGAGAGCGGACAGGATGCAGGGATCCGTTTGTATGAAGGGGGTAATAAAAAATGGCAGATTTACAGCGATTCCCATTCAGGTCCCAACGGTCTGCATTTCGTGAACGGGGCCGGCCAGTCCTGCATGTTCATCAATCAGAGCAATACCAATGTGGGGATAGGCTCCTATTCCCCTTCTTTCAAACTGGACGTAGCAGGAGCCGTGAACCTCAACAGCGGGATCTCCTGGGGCGCTGCACTTCATTGCAACGGAGCCCAGGCGTTGTGGTACGACGGAACCTATTTCAGCTGGGGCTACGGAGGCACCTACAACTATTTCGCCGACAAGGTCACCATCGGCAATGCAGCCAACCCGGGCAACTACATGTTGTATGTCCAGGGCAATGCTTTTACCACCGGCACGTGGAGCACCTCTGACATGCGGTTTAAAAAGGATATCAGGGAAATTGAAAGTCCGCTCGGGAAAGTGATGAACATCAGGGGAGTCACCTATGAATACCGGACCGGCGAATTCCCGGAATACCGGTTTTCCGGAGGGAGACATGCCGGATGTATTGCACAGGAGATTGAAAAGGTACTTCCTGAAGCAGTTCTCACGGATAACAATGGTTATAAATCACTGAACTACAGCGAGCTGGTCCCCCTTCTGCTGGAAGCGGTAAAGGAACAGCAAAATACCATAGAGCGGATGAGAGCAGACTTTACCGGACTAAAAACGAGATGTGAATCCACAGAGAAAGAAAACCGTTTGATTTTGGAACGTTTGGCCAATCTGGAAACAATGACCGGGGTGAAAACTGCACAGCGCTGAATGCTTTGCCAGGAATACGGGGCATCAGCATTATCTTCCGATTTTCTGAAAATTTTGGTCTTATTATTTAATGGCAGTCTGGAAAAAATGTTGTATATTACTCAGATTAAAACAATTAAAACAAGCCCCATGAAGAAACTCTCGGTCTTTTTATCATTTCTTTTTGTCGTAATGGTTGGCCATAGTCAACCCGGGGACCTTAAAGGATTTAAAATGGCTGGTAAGAAACCGGTGATAACCGCAATCAACCAGACCATCAGTCAAACTTCCGAGCTGCAGCTGTTTGGAACTGCTCCTGCCAAAATTTTCGGACTGGCTGTTACCGGCCAGGTTACTTTCCTAAGTGATGAAGGCGTTGTACGCGTGATCCTGGTGGATAAGAATTACCAGGAGTATCTGGTTTATGAGATGTATCCGCTCATGGCAAACGGCAGTACCGTAAACATTGACGAGCTGGGTGAGGAAACCTGTCTGCTGGACGGGGTGACGCCTAAAGCCCTGAAAGTGGTGACAGAGAATGCCACCCTGAAGTTAAGCAGCATGATTACTGCTTCCGGCGCTCCCGATGGTTTGGATATCCGGAGGGAACGGCTAATGAGGCAACAGGAACAGGGAAACCAGAAGATAAACAAACTGAACGAAAACCTCCAATCGAAGGGAATGAGCTGGGTAGCCGGTGAAACTTCGGTATCCAGGCTATCCTTTGCTGACCGGCAGAAACTGTACGGACAGTCCACATTCCCTCCCGGTTTTGAGTTCTACACCGGTGGAGTAATCCAGGAAGGTCCTATCCTGAAAGCGGCTACGGCAAGCCTCTTTATCCCCCAGTGGGACTGGCGGAACCGTCATGGCAAGGACTGGGTGACAAAAGTTACCGACCAGGGACAATGCGGTTCCTGCTGGGCTTTTGCAGCTACCGGAGCCACAGAAGCAGCCGTGAACCTTTACTTTAACAATGAAACCATCGACCTGGACCTTTCGGAACAGGATGTGTTGTCCTGCAGTGGTGCAGGCAGTTGCAGTGGTGGCTACCCTGATCTGGCTCTAAATTATATTGCAAAAACCGGTATTGTCGATGAAGCGGCCTTCCCTTACACAGCCACCAACAACTCTTGCTCCAACAAGAGTTCAAGCCCTTCTGAAAAAATCAAAATTGCCGGTAAGATAGCCTTCGGTTCCACCACATACCCAAAAACAGAGGATAACCTGAAGAAGATGATTATCAAATACGGTCCTTTAAGCGGTGGAGTCACCAACTGGAGTCATGCCCTCACCCTTGTGGGATGGAAAGTGGTGGCAGAAGGAGACCGCTTTTACTACCGTAACACCAGTGGCACCACCGGATGGATTACCGTTGCCGCAGGCAGCTCCCTGATCGGTACCACTGTTTGGTTGTTCAAGAACAGTTGGGCTGACGACTGGGGCGACAACGGATATCTTTACGTGCAGTCAACAATTTCCAACATCGGGTACACTTATGGCTTGCTTACCCCGGTTACAAGCGTGATAAAGACAAGGACGCAACAGTGTGTGGACAATGACGGAGATGGTTACTACTGGTGGGGAACCGGTTCCAAACCTGCCTCCTGTCCAACCTGCCCGGATACGCCCGACGGGGACGACTCCAACAATGCGCTGGGACCCCTGGATGCTTATGGCTACTGTACTCCCATCGTGGTGGTCACTCCGCCGGTAGCAGACTTCCAGGCCAGCCCACTCAGTATTGTGGAAGGTAGTTCCGTCACGTTTACCGATAAATCGACCAATACTCCGACTTCCTGGTCCTGGAGTTTTAACGGGGGAACCCCTTCCTCATCCACCTCAAAGAATCCTGTGGTCACCTATTCCACTCCGGGAACCTGGGATGTGACACTGGTCGCCACCAATTCAGCAGGGACTGATACAGAAACAAAGACCGGCTACATCAACGTCACAGCCCTTCCTCTGCCTGTGGCCGATTTTTCAGTCATTAACACTACAGTGACTGTTGGAACTCCGGTTACCTTTACTGACCTGACCACCAATTCACCCACTGACTGGAGTTGGACTTTCACGGGAGGAACACCTGATGCTTCTACTGCCCAGAATCCCGTGATCACTTACAATACTTTAGGTACTTTTGATGTGTCCCTGACGGCAGCCAATAAAACCGGTACAGGCGCTACCACCACCAAAACCGCCTATATTACGGTAACAGCCATTCCTGCTCCGGTGGCAGCCTTTACTGCCAGTAAAACCAGTTTATCCAGGGGTGGCTCGGTGACTTTTACCGACCAGTCGGCCAATGGCCCGACAGCCTGGGAGTGGACTTTTGAGGGCGGTACACCTGCTACCTCAACTGCACAAAATCCATCGGTAACTTATTCCACGGAAGGCACTTATGATGTAACGCTGACAGTGACCAACGGAGGCGGTGACAATACGCTGGTCAAGACCGATTACATAACCGTTACCAATGTCACTTACTGTACTTCAAAGGGAAATGCCACTTCAGAGTATATTTCTTCGGTGAAACTGGGCAGTACCACCTACACTTCTGCTTCTTCGGGGAGTGCCGGGTATATGGATTTAACGGCCAACCTCTTTACAGTCACTCCCAATACTACCATTTCTGTTACGTTGACACCCAAAATCACCGGATCTTTCCGGTTCGAATACTGGGGCATCTGGATTGATTATAACGGGGATGGCGATTTTGCCGATTCCAATGAAAAAGTTCTCAGTGCCAGTTTCAAGACAGGTACAGTTACGGGCTCTTTCAAAACTCCTTCGGGGCTAAACCTGACCACCCGGATGCGGGTTTCCATGAAACGGAACGGAACACCCACGTCCTGCGAAACCTTCTCCTATGGTGAGGTTAAAGACTATTCCATTAAGATCGCACCGGCCTCCGGACTGAAGAATGCTGTTGCGGAAATTCCTGTGGAAATGAAGTTGTATCCGAATCCAGCATCTCAGAAACTGACCATCCTGCTGGATGAATCCATGACCGGTTCCACATATGAGGTATTCAATTCCCTGGGAATGAAGCTTACATCCGGTATTGTTGAGAATAGTACCACCACCCTTGACCTTTCAGGATATACTCCCGGATTATACCTGATCACAGTGGAATCTTCCGGTGTCCTTATGAAAGATAAGTTTATTAAACGCTGACAGGCGTTTTCCCGAAAAGAAAGAATCCGGAATCCATCCAATTGACTATTGGGTGGATTCCGGTGTTTGTTGTTTATTTTCCTTGAGCAGCCAGTAAAGTCCTTTGATATTTGACCTTGGTTCTTTCAGAAAATGAATGATCAGCAAGTTCTCCATGGAAATCAAACATCCGCTGATCATCGCAATATAAAATAGCCAGGGGAAAAAGCCCAGTGTAAAAAGTACCAGGAAGAATATTCCGTGAATATATCCTCCGGTCTTCCCGCTGTAGGCGTGGAATCCGTAGAATTTACCAAACTTGACCAGGAAAAACAATCTTGAAGCGACCCAAAAACCCAGAAAGATAAAGAAGATGGTGCTGTAAGGCTGGAAATCAGTCCATTTGAACATAAATATTCCGGTTAAAGCCAGAATATAGGTGCCATTGTCTGCGAGTCCGTCAATCTTTTCCCCGATTTCCGTAATCTGATGGAAATGCCTGGCAATCCATCCGTCAAGGAAATCGGTCAGCAGGTTGAAGCAGATAAAAAATGCAAAGAGATCCTCTTGTCCGATGAAAATGAAGATCAGGACAAAGGGAAATGAAAACAGCCGGTACAGGGATAAAACATTGGGAATAGTCAGGGGAACAAGAATAGCTTTCATAACATCAGCATTAGCATTAACATCACAGCTGGCACACTTAAATTGTCGAATCCGTTTGAACTGGCGGCTTCTGCTATGGTAGCTGCCAGGCTTATCAGGATGGACAGAGCAACCTGTTCTGTCACAGCAAGTTCATAATAAACAGGAAGACAGGTATACAGGATAACCAGGGAAACAGCGAAGAATACGGCAGACCCCACCAGGGTCTTTGATGAATATTCATTTGTTATATGGTTTTTCCAGTGCCGGGTACCGAAGTTCAATCCCGCCCAGGCAGCGGAAGGATCAGAGATGGTCATCACCAGGACGGGTATAATGAATAATCCGTTATTGCCAAACCAGTCCGATGACATGTAAGCCAGGAGGATACCTGCGAAAAAGAGCGGACTGCCAAGGGTTTTCCGTCTGACTTTATGATGCGATATAAAAAAGCCCATAAGCCCGGTAGCGCCAAGGAATAAAGCAGACTGAATACAAATGGCCAGTACGTACCAACGGGAAGAAAACTGATCCAGCAGCAGAAGAGAGATCACTCCTGCTGCAACATGTGATGACATTCTTACCCATTCTGACCTTACTTTGAAAACATGCTGAATAATCTCACCCGCAAGAAGCACCATGAAAAACAGCCAGGTGATGAGCAGGTAGACCGCAATATTCTTATCCGGAGGGTGGGCAGCGAGGTAAGGTATCCCTGCAATTCCGGCCAGAGCTCCGGCAGCAATGAAGCTGTCGAACCGGTCGAACATCCCTCCGTGTTCCGGAAGTAAATTGCTGAAATCCTTCGTTTTGAAAGTTCTTTTATAGAACGACGCAAGGATATCTCCGGAAAAAGCGGCACAACAGAGTAGGAATCCCCAGATCAGGGAGGGTAATACAGAAAAGTCTACCGATTTTCTGATAAAGACCGATGTAACGATAGCTACCAAAAAACCTCCGGTCAGGCCTTCCCAGGTTTTGCCCGGGCTGATCGCCGGGAGGAGTTTTTTTCTGCCCGCCAGTTGGCCGGTGACCTGACTGGCCCCGTCAAAGACCAGGACAATAACATAGGTGTAAAGAATAAACCGGGCAGGTAACAGAACAAACAGCAGGAAAAACAACAGGAAAACAGCATACACTGACAATGAAATTACCTGGAAGCGGTCCCCCCCGACAGATTGTTCTGAATTCGCTTTGACCCTCATCATTTCCAGGATTCCCACTGCATTGATCAGGATGACCAGGGCAGTGAAAACTTGTTTTTCAACGGTCAATGAACCGATAATGGTGATCACAATCAGGAGATAGACGAAGTATTTCAGCCAGTTTTTTCTTTTTCCGGCAGAAGGCAGCCTGCGGTTAACCAGAATAATTCCCAGTCCACCGGCAAGAAATAGCAGCGTGACAGTGACGAAAACCTGGTTCATGGTGACTTTTCTTTTTTTGTTTCTTGC
>DAIDJX010000174.1 GCA_027451165.1 Prolixibacteraceae bacterium
CCGGCTCCGGCAGTTGTATACCGGAAGTAGTGGTAAACAACGATTTTTTCAGGAATTTCACCTTTTATGATCCGGCCACCAGGGCCCCTTTTGAAAAGGATAATGAGGAGATCATTGAAAAGTTCCGGGAAATCACCAATATCAATGAAAGAAGATATTGCAGGGAAGATGAAAACGCCTCAGATCTGGGGTTTAAGGCCGCTCTTGATGCCATTGAAAGTTCAGGAGTAGATCCTGAAACAATAGATTTTATCATTGCCGGGCATAACTTCGGGGTAATGCAGGCGAATAATTACAGGATTGATATGATTCCCTGTCTGGCTGCCAGGATCAAGCAAAAACTGGGGATCAAGAATCCGGCCATGTTTGCGCATGATGTGATTGCGGGCTGCCCGGGTTGGGTTCAGGCGTTGATTGTGGCTGATTTGTACATTAAGAGCGGACAATACAAGCGGGGCCTCGTGGTAGGTGCGGATGTCTGCAGCCGCTCCGCTGATCCTTTTGACCGCGATGCCATGATTTTTGCTGACGGAGCCGGCGCTGTTCTGCTTGAAGGCCTGGAAACCGAAGAACAGGTGGGCATCCTGTCCCATGCCATTCAGACAGATGCTGCCGAGGCCGATTATCTACTTTCGGGAGTTTCTCTCAAGCCCGACTTTGGCAAGGATGAGCTTTTCATCCGGATGCAGGGGCATAAGGTGTATGTCTATGCGTTGACCAACGTGCCTAAAGTGGTGAAAAAGAGCTTACAGCAAGCCGGATTGAACCTGACTGATGTGAAAAAAGTACTGATTCACCAGGCCAATGAAAAAATGGATCAGGCGATTTTGGAAAGGGTATTCAAGCTGTACAAAATCAAAGATATTCCTGAAGATGTGATGCCAATGACCATCAGTTTCCTGGGGAATTCCTCTGCGGCGACAGTTCCCACCCTTTATGACCTGGTTGCCAAAGGGAAAATGGAAAACCACCGCTTTGAGCCCGGAGATGTTATCATTTTCACTTCGGTTGGCGCGGGTATGATCATTAATTCAGTAGTTTACAAACTTCCCTGATTACAGGAGACCTGATTAACTGGCTTTAAGCCGGTTCGCGGAAAAGTGCCCCAGTTTTTCTTCAGCATAATCACGGGTGACCGTAATTGGTTTCTTTTCGAGAGAGGGGGAATTGAACATTGCATCGATCATAATGGTTTCACAAATAGACCGGAGACCCCTTGCGCCCAGTTTAAACTCGACTGCTTTGTCCACAATGAAGGAAAGAGCTTCTTCTTCAAATTGGAGCGGAATCTGATCCAGGTCGAATAGTTTAACGTATTGCCTGATGATCGAGTTTTTGGGTTCTGTAAGGATTTTCCGCAGGGTGTCATGGTCGAGGGGATCCAGGTAGGTCAACACCGGCAACCGCCCGATGATCTCAGGGATCATCCCAAATGCTTTCAAATCCTGGGGAGCAATGTACTGCAACAGGTTATCCCGCTCAATTTTCTCACTTTCCCTGGCGGCACTGTACCCAATCACCTTGGTATTGAGCCGTTGTGCAATTTTTCGTTCAATACCGTCAAAAGCTCCCCCACAAATAAAGAGGATATTTTTGGTATTGACAGGGATCATTTTCTGCTCGGGATGTTTTCGTCCGCCCTGTGGAGGAACATTAACGATGGAACCCTCCAGCAGTTTCAGCAATCCCTGCTGGACACCTTCTCCCGAAACATCGCGGGTGATGGAAGGATTATCCCCCTTGCGGGCAATTTTATCAATTTCATCAATGAAGACAATACCCTTTTCCGCTGCTTCCACGTTGTAATCGGCAGCCTGGAGCAGGCGGGTCAGCAAGCTTTCAATATCTTCTCCCACATAGCCGGCTTCCGTCAACACTGTAGCGTCCACAATGGTGAACGGAACATGCAGCATCCGGGCGATGGTCCTGGCCAGCAGGGTTTTACCCGTACCGGTTTCACCCACCAGGATGATATTTGATTTTTCTATTTCGGTCTCATCCTCATCGATTCTTTGGGATAGCCGTTTGTAATGGTTGTAAACAGCGACGGAAATGATCTTTTTTGCCTGTTCCTGGCCAATGACATACTGATCCAGAAAGCTTTTTATCTCTCTGGGCTTCAGTAGCTTGATCCCTCCAAGGTCAAAAGATCCTTCTTTTTTGAGTTCTTCCTGGAGAATGGAATGAGCCTGTTCTGCACAACGGTCACAAATATGACCGTCAATACCGGCAATCAGCAGGTTGACATCCCGTTTTTCTCTTCCGCAGAAAGAGCATTTGTCACTTCTACCCCTTGAATTGGTATTATTTGCCATTTCTGACCAGGATTTCGTCGATCATTCCGTAAGCTACTGCCTCTTCGGAGGTCATCCAGTGATCCCGGTCAGCATCAGCCTCAATCTGTTCCAGGGTTTTCCCGGTATGATTGGATAAAATCAGGTACAGTTCCTTTTTGATTTTCATGATTTCCCGGGCAGTGATTTCAATGTCTGAAGCTTGTCCGGAAGCGCCACCCATGGGCTGGTGGATCATTATTCTGGAGTGTTTCAGGGCAGAACGTTTCCCTTTGGCGCCGGCGGTCAGCAAAATGGCGCCCATGGAAGCGGCCATTCCGGTACAGATGGTTGCCACATTTGCGGTAATGTACTGCATCGTATCGTAAATGCCCAGCCCGGCATAGACTGAACCTCCCGGGGTATTGAAATATACCTGGATATCTTTGGAAGGATCGGTTGATTCGAGAAACAGCAGTTGTGCCTGAATGATGTTGGCAACCGTATCATCAATGGGGACACCCAAAAAAATGATCCTGTCCATCATCAGCCTGGAAAATACGTCCATGGAAGCTACATTCAGCTGTCTTTCCTCAATGATGGTGGGAGAAATGTAATAATCATGCAGAGAGGTATAACGGTGCATGGTCATACTGCTGATACCGGCATGGCGCAGCGAGTATTGCTTGAATTCGTCGCTCATATTCATGATAAAACCTCCTATTGGTTAAAGTTCTTCGTTCGTTTCCACCATTGCCCGGAATTCATCGGAAGAGACCTCTTTTTCCACCACCGGCGCCTTTTCCCTGACGGTAGAAATGACTTTATCGTCAAAGATCCTGCGGACGATGCGTTCCCTGTCCTCTTCTTTTTCCAGAATTTTCTTCACAAAAACGTCAAGATGTTCTTCCTGTACCTGGTAAATGCCATATTGCTGATATTGTGAAATGGCAATCTGACGGGCAAAGGAGGAAATTTCATCTTCTGTGACAGTCAGTTCATGGTCACGGATAATGGAGTTTTTGATCAATTGCCAGCGAAGATCCCTGGTGAAGTTGGGAAAGTCCTGTTCAATCTGGTCATCGGTCATTTCTTTGTTTACTTCCCTGAGCCATCTTTTCAGAAATGGCTCCGGCAAATCAATGGCGATGTTATTGATGAGGGATTCCCGTGTGTCAACAGCAAATTTCTGGTTGGAAGAATGGGCAAGATTCAGCGTAATTTCCTCAGCGATTTTTTCCTTAAACTGCTCCAGTGTGGAAATTCCGGATTCAGCGCCATAAACTTTCAGGAACAATTCCTCATTCAGTTCTGCTTTGGTAAAATCCAGAATACTGGCGATGGTGAAGCTGAAAGTACTGTTGAGTGTATCGGCTTCCTCATGGCTGATGTTCAGCATATGCCCTACCTCATGGCGATCACCAAGGGCAGTCACCGGGTCAAAGCGGAGGGTATCCCCCGCCTTCTTACTCAAAAATTCTGCCTTGACTGCTTCATCTTTTAAAAGATCCACGGCGATCAGAACGCCCTTGGGGGCGATGCCGTTTTCCACCGGGTTTCCTTCTTCATCGAGCTGAACAAAGTCACCCCTGACACTGCTTTTTTCAGAAACAAGGTCGGTTTCCACATTGGTGCCATACCTCGTTCTGATGGATTCGATGCTTTCTTCCAGCATTTGTTGATCTACCCGGATCCTGTAATAATCAAAGGCATGCCCATTTTCCAGGTCAATTTTTACTTCCGGAGAAATGGCGATATCAAAAGCAAATGAAAACTCTTTGTCGTTGTCCCAGTCAATTTTCAGTTCTTCCTGCTGGTGGGGAAGGGGATCACCCAGGATGGATATTTTCTCCTCCTGCATGTAATTGTTCAGGCTGTTGGATAACAGGTTATTTACTTCTTCGAGAAGTACGGGTTTGGCAAACCTTTTCTCAATAAGGGATGCCGGTACTTTACCCGGCCTGAAACCCGGCAGGGAGGCTTTCATGCGGTATTCACGCAGTTTATCAGCCACATTTTTTTCATAATCCTTCTGTTCGATCACAACGTTGATCAAGGCTGAACCGTTGGCCTGATCTTCTCTGGTAATTTTCATTTTGCAACAATAAAATATAATGTAATACTCATTTGCCGGGTTATAAAGGGAGTATCCGGCTGAAAACCGTGCGGACGAAGGGACTCGAACCCCCACGCCGTAAGGCACCAGATCCTAAGTCTGGCACGTCTACCAATTTCGCCACGTCCGCAAAACGAGGCGCAAAAATAGTAAAAATTTTCGTAAAGGGATGATTCAGGGAGAGTAAATGCCAAAAAATCGGGTGTTTACCTCAACTCAAAGTTCTGGCCGAGATATACTTTCCGGACTACTTCGTCATTGGCCAGATCATGGGCAGTTCCGGATTTCAGAATAGAGCCCTCAAAAAGCAGATAAGAGCGGTCGGTGATGGACAGGGTTTCGTGAACGTTGTGGTCAGTAATCAGTACGCCAATGTTTTTCTCCTTAAGTTTGGAAACAATGGTCTGAATATCTTCGACGGCAATGGGATCCACGCCGGCAAAAGGTTCGTCCAGCAGAATAAAGCGGGGATCAATGGCCAGTGCACGGGCGATTTCTGTCCGGCGACGCTCTCCCCCTGATAACTGGTACCCTTTGCTCTTCCTGATGTATTGCAATCCGAATTCTGACAACAGCGATTCCAGTTTTTCCTGCTGATACGCTTTTGTGTAGCTGGTCATTTCCAAAACAGCGCGCAAATTGTCTTCCACGCTCAACTTTCTGAACACAGAGGCTTCCTGGGCCAGGTAACCGATGCCCATCTGGGCCCGTTTATAGACCGGTAGGGTAGTAATTTCAGCATCATCCAGGAAAATCTTCCCGGAGAATGGCTGTATCAGCCCGACAATCATATAGAATGAAGTGGTCTTTCCCGCGCCGTTGGGGCCCAGTAAACCTACGATTTCACCCTGGTTCACTTCGAAACTGACCCCGTTGACCACGGTCCTTTTCTTATATTTTTTGACAATATTTTCTGCCCGTAAAATCATCTTAATATATTTTTCTGTTGAGACGCACTATAGTGCGTCTCTAGTGCGTCTCTATAATCAGGAATTCATTCTTTCCTTTTTTTCATTTATCCTGATGGCCCTGGCGGATATAAAAATGCTGAATTCATACAGTATTACCAATGGAATTGCCACCACAAACTGACTGAAAACATCCGGAGGCGTAATTATGGCAGATAACAAAAACAGCAAAACGATGGCATGTTTCCGGTACCTTTTCATAAATTCAGGAGTAAGTAATCCTACCCGGCTCAGGGAATAGGTGATGACAGGCAGAAGGAAAACCACGCCTGAAGACAACACGATACTGACCACCATACTAATATAAGATGAAATGGTGATCTGGTTAGCCACTGTTTCACTGATGGAATAATTGGCGAAAAAATTGATGGAGAGCGGAATGATCAGAAAATAACCGAACAGGACGCCAAGCAGGAACAGGATGGTGGTATAAAATACCGCTCCGGTGGCAACCCTTTTTTCATTTTCATACAAAGCCGGCTTTATAAACCTCCAGAATTCCCAGAAAATAATGGGCGAAGCTCCGATTATCCCGGCAACAATGGCCGTCCACATCGACATGGAAAACTGACCGGCAACGGTGATGTTGATGATTTCCAGCCCTTTTTGTTCGGTTCCTGCTCCTGAAGTTCCGAAAAACTCCCCTATTTTGGCAAACATCCGGTTGGTCCAGAAATCAGGTGATTTGGGCTTGAAAATAATCTGCTCGAAAATAAACTTTTGTTCTATAAAAGCCACTACGGCCAGCACCAGTACCGCAACAAACGAACGGATAATGTGCCACCTCAATTCTTCCAGATGGTCAAAAAACGACATCTCCCCGACTTTATCCTTATCCCGTTTTTCCCGTTTTTCAGCCTTTCTCTTCTCTTTATCAGTCAATTCGGTCATTTAGATGGGCTCTTTCTATTTATATTATCCTGCAAATATAGCGACTTCCCCTAAATAGCCTCAAAATCAAAAATCTTAATTATTTGTAAAATATTGTTCATTTTTTTGTGCTTTTATGAACTTTGAGTAATTTAGGTAACTTGTATCAGGCGCTAATTGGATCCTGAAAATATTCAGACAATGTCAGAAAAGATTGATTTAGCTTATTATTTACAGAAATATTTCGGTTTTGACCGTTTTAAGGGTGAGCAGGAAGCGGCCATCAGGAGCGTTTTGGAAGGTCATAATACCTTTGTATTAATGCCTACGGGAGGAGGTAAGTCATTGATTTACCAGTTACCGGCTTTAATTCTCGATGGTACTGCCATTGTGATATCTCCCCTGATCGCCCTGATGAAGAACCAGGTTGATTCCATGCGGGGGCTGGCTACAGAGGACAATGTCGCCCATTTTCTCAATTCGTCGTTGTCCAAAAATGCCATCCAGGAGGTCAGGGAAGATGTATTGGCCGGAAAAACCAAACTGCTGTATGTGGCTCCTGAATCATTGACCAAAGAAGAAAATGTGGAGTTTCTCAAAAACATAAAGATTTCGTTTTATGCCATTGATGAAGCGCATTGTATTTCCGAATGGGGACATGATTTCCGTCCGGAATACCGGAGAATCAGGCCAATTGTCCAGGAAATCGGCTTTTCACCGATTATTGCGCTCACAGCCACTGCTACGGCCAAGGTTCAGCACGACATCCAGAAGAACCTGGGCATCCTTGATGCGAATGTCTTTAAAGCCTCTTTTAACCGGGAAAACCTCTATTATGAAGTCAGGCCCAAGATCAAACCGGAGCAGCAAATCATCCGCTTCATCAAGGAGCATTCAGGGAAATCCGGGATTATCTACTGC
>DAIDJX010000175.1 GCA_027451165.1 Prolixibacteraceae bacterium
GGACATCGAGGGACCCGAGTCCTTCGAGTCCCAATTGTCCTACGAGACACAAAAGATACACTAAAACCAGTTTGCTTTTCATTCTTAGGGAGAATTATTTTGGCTTTTTACCTCCTCGAAGAACCGCTGTGGCCACCACCCCTGCTTCCCCCGGAAGAACCACCGCTGCTTCGGCTGTGCCCGCCCGATGAACCTGAACCCACACCGCTCCTGCTGCCTCCTCCTGAAGAACGGGAACTAACACTGCTTTTGCCACTTCCCCCTGATGAGCGGGAAGAAACGCTGCTCTTGCTTTGCCCGCCAGACGACCGGGAACTGATGCTCCCTGAGGATTTTCCAGTTGACCGGGATGCAGATTTCAATGAGCCGGATCCGGAGGAATTTCCGGAAGAGGATGATCGGTTTGAGGAGGATGAAATGCGTTCACGAGATGCAGATGGTCTTTCTCCCCTGGAGATGGTTGTCTGGGATGATCTTGTTCCCGAATTGTAGGAAGAGCCTGAAGCATCCCTCCTGACAGCAGGATTTTCCCTGTTGGAAGAAGAGCTTCTCCCGCTGATGGTTGAATTCCCATTGCTCCTGTTTCTCCCGGAAATTGTGGCTGAATTACGCGAAGTTACGGAATTCCTTTCCGGAGTCGTTCCAACCGACCGCTGCCGGGAGCTCGTGGATTCACTGCGGTTAAGCTGTTCATTCCTTCTGCCGGTAGAACTTGTCCCGGAGTAATTCCGTTGTCCGGAAGAAGACCGGCTTCTGTCAAGGTTGCTATTTTCTCCGGCACTTCTTTGCTCCCTGCGTATCGTTTCAGAACCACTTCTCCTGGCAGATGAACCCCCTGACAGATTGCGAGAATCCCTGACCCTGTCCGGATAATTGCTGGCAAAACGGGCTTCACCTTCCCTTCGCTGCTCCGGATGGTTGTAGGTGCTGCGATACCGCCCTTCGCGGATGTTGTGGCTCACATACGGAGACCAGGTTCTTACATTGCCGTAATAATAATTGTGATAATTCGCGCAACGGTAACGGTTGACAATCCTGTAATGAGCGTAATAGTGAGGATACCAGTGCGAATGGTATCCGTAATAATAGTGCCAGGACCATGAACGCCAGGGGCTCCACCAACTGAAGGAACATCCCCAGTACCAGGGTGAGTGCCAGCCGATGTACCCGGGGTAAAACATATAATGAACAATAGGCCAGTCAGCAATTACGTAATGGTTGGTACGGTATACGACAACCCTTCGTCCGTTTTGGTAACTGCCAAGGTAGCCCGGATTTGGTGTTTCGCTGTTGGCATCGCTATAAACCGGTTCCACTATATAGTCTTTCCCGTAAAGGGCTTCATCTCCGATCAATTGCACCTGGACAGTCCCATCACTGAAGCGTTCCACCGTAAAGACAGCCACATCCTGGGTCTCTTGCTGATTAATGGCCACACGCAACACGATCTGATGGACATTTCCATCTACATAATCGGTCACCATTATGTAATCGACCAGATCATCCCCGTTGAGATCAAGGTTATTGATACCGGTTTTTTCATCATTCAAAGCCCGTTCAAAACCCTCAAGAGTTTCAGATTCCTGAAAAAGCTTCATTACCGCATACAAATTCAGATTGTCACCCGGTAACCCGAGGTATTCCTCCTGACCGGATTGAGCGGAAATCTTTCCGCTAAAAACGGTCAGGGAAAGAATTAAAGTAATAAGGATTGTCCGTTTCATAGCTTTACTTTTTTCTGATTCAAAGAACAGGTCATTGAATGCAAAAGTCATACCAGAATGAGCATCCAGGATCATTCTGGAAAAAAGTGCACATCAACTATGATAGGTATGGAAACAGTAAGGAATCAGTAGTTCATACGGTAGGCCAGCAGTATCAGGAAAATGATAACCACATAAAATAAGAGACCCCCAACGATTCCGATCCATTTATTTCGCACTGCGACACGCCTTTCTTCAGGAGACAGTTCATCAAAATCAATATAGCCATGCTCCCTGCAGCGCAGGTGTTTGATCAGTTGGGCAAAGAGAGGTCCAATCAACCATTTTTCCTTTCCGGTGTAATCTTCTTTGATCAGTTCTTTCCGGCATTTTGGACAGTGGTAATCCATAATCTCAGTTTTACAGGATTAAAGATACAATTAAATCATCTTCCAAACAGACTGTGGGTTGAAGTTGAAGGCAGGTGAAGAAAAAAATGTTTGGCATATCCTTTGCATGACCGGCAATAAATTGCAGCAATGCAACCAGAACTTTAAAAATAAAGGCCATGAAAACAAGAAATTTCACACTGATTGCCGCCATCCTGATGATGGGCACAGTAGTAACCGCCACAGGTCAGCCGGAACGTGGAGAACGGAGGGGTGACCGTGAAAACAGCAGCCGCAATGAACTGAAATCAGCCAACAGGAGCGAATCCTCGGACGTCCAAAGTCGCCGCTCCGGTGGGGAACAAAATGCACGGATGACTTATGAGAACCGTAACCATACGGTCGACAGGCCTGAAATGCGGAAAGAAAGCACTACAAATAACCAGCGTATGGAAGTTTTGGAGCACAACCCGCGCAGGAGCTATTCGGTCAGCGGGGCCGACAGGAGCCAGGATTCCAAAGCCACTCAAAACAGAGGAAATATCAGCAATCAGGATAAACGTCCTGCAGAAAAGAAATATTACGACAACAACAGCCGTTCCAGCCGTTACAACGGATCGGATCAGGGCAGATACTCTGACAACAGGAATTACCGCGACATTCCGTCCAGGGATCACCAAAATGTCTGGAGCAACAGGAATTACAGCCGCCAGGAATGGGAACACCGCCATTACAACTGGAATGAACGCCACTGGAACTTCAGCAGTTACTACCGGAAAGGGTATGTACCCTACTACTTCCGCGACAACCGCAACTACTGGTTTTATCCCGGTTACGGTCACATCCTGAACGGCTTCCGCTATGAACCAGTGGTGGTTTACTCCGGATCGATACCCTACTATTATGAAGATGGTTTCTTCTACCGGTATTATCCAGGTGTCGGGTATGTCTGGGTTGAAGAACCCTATGGTATCTGGTTCAACGAACTTCCGCACATGGCGGTCAGGGTGAAGATAGGCGGGAAGATATACTTCAGAATGGGAAACGCTTACTTCCGCTTTGGAGCTCATGGATTCCGGCTGGTTTTACTGCCCGACCGTTATTATGATCCGCGTTTCGACCGTGGAGCTTCCTTTGAGATATCGGCCAGATTTTAAACAGGTTCTGCATAAAAAAGAGCCCCGGCAAATTGCCGGGGCTCTTTTTTGTTATGCCTTTTCCAATAGGAGTGTTTTTGTAGGTTGGTCGCAAACCGATGAAGGCCCAAAGTACTGAATGGGCCCCGGATAAACGAAGCAGGTTTCAGTTGCCCATTTCTCCCTTTGAGCAGCAAAATACTGAAAAGGAGCGCCATCAAGCCGCACCAGGGCTTTCTGGATAACCGGCTTATTCTGTCCATGGCGTCTTTCCATATTCATCATCATGGTTACCGGAACACCGCCGGCTATCCACTCTCCCGCAGGCCTGGTGAGGTTCCTTACAGAAGCCATATACCCGGTTTTGCCCGATCCGATCAGCACAGCAGCCGTGTATCCCAGAGAATAACAATAGTCTGCATCAAAGTTGGAAGGCGCTGCACAACGGCCTTCATAACCGAAGAAATGGTATTGGGTGGCAAATTTACCTTTATAGGTGCCGGCTTTTTTCATTTCTTCCAGCTTTTCCTTCACCATTTCCCCAAGCAGGATTTCAGTCTGAATCAAGGAGACCTGGACATTCCCGTGCGAATCCCGGTCGAGGGTCAGCTGATTGGCGATGCCCGCAGGAAGCGAACGGAAAACTGCAGATGATTGCGCAGTGAGTTTATCCGCCAAAAGATGCCTGCGGAATGCATCATCGTCAATGGCTTTGAACTCCGCTTCAAATGCGGAACCTTCCACCAGAATGTCGTTGAGTTCATGGATCAGCACCTTCATTTCAGGGATAAATTCAATCAGGCCTTCAGGAATAAGGGCGACCCCAAAGTTCTTTCCACCTGCAGCTCTGGCAGCCACAATGACTGCCATGTAATCCACGATATCCTGAAGGGTCATCTTCTTTTCGGCAACTTCTTCAGAAATAAGACAGATATTTGGTTGCGTCTGTAAAGCGCATTCCAGGCCTATGTGGGAAGCAGAGCGTCCCATCAGTTTGATGAAATGCCAGTACTTTTTGGCTGAATTGGAATCGCGTCCGATATTCCCGATCAACTCGGAATATACCTTGGTTGCAGTATCAAACCCAAAAGAGGTTTCAATCATTTCATTCTTCAGGTCTCCGTCAATGGTTTTGGGACATCCGATGACCTGTACCCCGGCATTGATCGATTCATAATATTCTGCCAACAGACAGGCGTTGGTATTGCTGTCGTCTCCACCGATGATGACCACCGCTTTTATCTCCAGCATTTGCAGAATCTCCAGCCCCTTGTCAAACTGTTCCTTCTCCTCCAGTTTGGTACGCCCCGACCCGATGATGTCAAATCCCCCGGTATTCCTGAAATCCTGAAGGAATTCTGCGGTAATCTCCACAAACTTATGATCCACCAATCCTCCTGGTCCACCCTTGAAGCCATACAAGCGGCTGTCGGGATGCCATTTCTTTATCCCGTCGAAAATTCCGGCAATCACATTGTGACCGCCCGGGGCCTGTCCTCCCGACAGAATTACTCCGACATGAATAGGCTCTGCTTCCTTGGAAGTTGTGCCCGGTTCAAAGGTGATCAAAGGCATCCCATAGGTATTGGGAAACAAAGCTGCAATCTCTTTCTGATCAGCAACCGATTCGGTCTTTTCTCCTTCGATCAGCCTGACATTCCCCTGCAGGGAAAGGGGCAATTTGGGCTGGTAATTTGCCCGTTCCTGCTGTAATGCGCTAATTGTCATATTACTTAAATGTTTAATTTTCTTTTTCAGGGAATAAAATTAACAGCAATTAGAAGACAAGTTGCAATTCGTAATCGTCTGTCAGGGTTTATTAAGGAAAACTTAAATGGAACAGGAATATGTAAACCAACATTTTCACAGGATACCTCAAATTCATTACTTTTGGGCGTATGGTCAAGGATATCAGCATTGAGACTTATTTGAAAAGCAACCTGCCTTTGGTGGATGTACGTTCTCCAGGTGAATTTTCCCGGGGGCATATCCCGGGATCAGTAAATATCCCCCTGTTTACTGATACGGAAAGAGCTCATGTAGGCACTGTCTACGTCAGGGAATCTCCGGAGAAAGCCATGAAAACCGGCCTCCAATATGTAATGCCTAAACTCGAAAGTTTTTTGATTCATTCAAGGGAGGCAGCGTCTGACGGGATTCTTGCCGTCCACTGCTGGCGGGGGGGCATGCGCAGCCGGGAATTTGCACGACACCTGTCAGAGAATGGATTCAGGGAAGTATTTGTCCTTACCGGGGGATATAAAGCGTTCCGGCAACAAATCCGTTCTTTTCTCGATACCTCTTTTGACCTGAGAATTATCGGTGGTTTTACCGGCAGCGGCAAAACGGAAATCCTTCAATTCCTGAAAAGCACAGGTCACCAGGGAATTGACCTGGAAGGGCTGGCCTGTCATAAAGGTTCTTCCTTCGGGGAAATCGGAATGAGTGAACAGCCTACCACCGAACAGTTCGAGAACAACCTGTTCGAAGCTTTCCGGAAACTGGATCTCACCAAACCGGTCTGGCTGGAAGACGAAAGCCACAACATCGGAGGGGTGAATATTCCCATGAATTTATACAGCCAGATGAAAAACAGCCCTGTTTTCTTTTTGGACATTCCGGCCGTTGTCAGGGCAAAGCGACTTGTGAAAGAATATGCGGTTGCTGATCCTGAAAAATTAGCTTCAGCCATTTTCAGAATCTCTAAACGACTGGGCAGTCAGAACGCCAAAGAAGCGCTGCAATTGCTGGAGTTTAAGAGATTTGAAGAGCTTGCCTTGCTTTTACTCTCCTATTACGACAAAAGCTACCTGAAGGGGCTCCGGCAACATAATCAGGAAATAATTTACAACCTCAGATCAATTTCCGATGACGTGGAAGAAAACAGTCAATTAATTCTGAAAAATCATGATGCATATACCGAATATAAGGCTAACGGCCTTTAGTCACGGAGCAGGTTGCGGGTGCAAAATCTCGCCAAAAATTCTGGAAACCATTCTGAAAGATGTTCCGGTTTCTATTCCGGATGAACGACTGCTGGTTGGGAATGAAAGCCGTGACGATGCAGCGGTTTATGATATGGGAGACGGAACCGCCATCATCAGCACCACCGATTTTTTTATGCCTATTGTCGACGATCCGCTCATTTTCGGGCGGATTGCGGCCACCAATGCCATCAGCGATGTGTATGCCATGGGCGGGAAACCCCTGTTGGCTATTGCGATCCTGGGCTGGCCGGTGAATAAAATCGATCCTGAAATCGCCGGACTGGTGGTGGAAGGTGGCCGGCAAACCTGTCATGAAGCAGGGATACTATTGGCCGGAGGGCATAGTATTGATTCTCCGGAACCTATTTTCGGGCTCGCTGTAACAGGGCAGGTCAAGATTGAACACCTGAAAAAAAACAACACGGCAAAGCCTCGGAACAGGCTGTATCTCACCAAACCCCTTGGAGTTGGCATCTTAACAACCGCACAAAAACAGAGTAAGCTCAAGCCGGAACATTCGCATATCGCCCCGGAATCTATGATGTTGCTGAACCGCCTGGGGGAAGAATTCGGGAAAATCAAAGGGATATCGGCCATGACCGATGTGACGGGCTTCGGTTTGCTCGGGCATCTTTCTGAAATGTGCAAGGGCAGTAATCTGTCGGCAGTTCTGGAATATGACAAGATCCCCCGTTTTCCGGAAGTGGAGGAATACATTTCATTAGGGTGCATCCCCGGTGGTACGCACCGGAACTGGGACAGCTATGGCCATCAGATCCGGTTGGGTGATGAAGCATGGAAATTTCTGCTGGCTGATCCGCAAACCAGTGGAGGACTCTTGATTGCAGTTGAAGAAGATTTTATCCCTGAAGTGCAAAAAATAACTGAATCTTATCGGATAAATGTACAATCTTTTGGCT
>DAIDJX010000176.1 GCA_027451165.1 Prolixibacteraceae bacterium
CTGGCTGAAGGTGTTTTTCTGGGTTGCCCTCGGACTGGTATTTCTGCTTTCAGACCTGATAAAAAAGAAGGACAAGGTTTGAAGATTTTTAAGTAATGAATTACATTATCTCATAAAAATGGATCCAAAACAACCTGACAAAAACCAAGCTGGGATGAAACGCCCGCTGAGCAAAGCAAAGAAAATTTTCCTCACGATCCTGTTGATCATACTTTTGGGAGGGATCGGTTACCTTATTTACTGGTTCAAAACTGATCCGGAAGCCGGTAAAAAATTTATCAATGTTGCAGGAGGTTTTGTCATCATGGGCATCCTCTTCGGAATAGGATACATTTTCCGAAGGAAAGGGGGACCTGATGATAATGATTACTATGACAATAACGATCAGGATTGATCACTGATAAATCCCAAATCATCCAAAATTCAATTATGCGGTTAAAAAAATTACTTCTACCGTCATTTGCCGGCATATTGCTTCTTTGCCCAATATTTTGTGCCGCTTCCGCTGAAAGCCTCACCCCTCCGGAAACCGGGGGACAATCCCTGAAAGACAGCCTTAAGGGAAAACAATGCTACCTCTTTTCCTATTTCACCGATAAGAACAACAACCGCAACGGGCTCCATTTCGCCTGGAGCTCCGACGGGTACCGGTGGACGGCCATCGGTCCGGAACACTCCTTCCTGAAATCAGATTATGGTTCCTGGGGGACTGAAAAGAAGATGCGCGATCCTTTTATCATGCAGGGACCGGACGGATTGTACCACTGCCTCTGGACCATCAATTGGGATGCCCCGCTGATCGGCCATGCCTCCAGCAAAGACTTCATTCACTGGTCGCGACAGGATTATCCGGAAGTGATGAAAGGTTTGGAAGCCCGCAATTGCTGGGCTCCGGAAATGATCTGGGATGAAGAAAACAAGGAATACCTCATTTTCTGGGCAAGTACCATAAAGGAAAACGGAGACTGGAAAACGGAGGAGGGATTTAAGTATGATCACCGGATGTACTGTGCCACCACCAGGGATTTCAAAACCTATACCCCTGCCCGTCTGTTTTTCGATCCCGGTCACAATGTGATCGATGCCACCATCCGGAAGGTCGGGAACAAATTTTACATGATCTATAAGGATGAAAGGGAAATCCCGGTCCCGCAGAAAAATCTTTTGGTAGCAGTTAGCGACCATGCTGCAGGACCTTATCAGAAGCTTTCCGGGGTGCCCTTCACCAAAAATTGGGTGGAGGGAGCAGCCACCCTGCCCTTACCCGACGGAAGTTTCCTGGTGTACATGGAGGCATACCGGGTGCACCACTATGAAGCCAAGCTGACCCGGGATTTTATGGATTTTCAGGATGTATCGGATAAAATATCCTTTCCTCTGGGGGTAAAACACGGTTCCGTGATCAAAGTGCCCGGAGAAACGGTGTTGTCACTGATCACAGAGCAGGAGCGCGCAGCCCGGGCAGAACAGGAAAACAGCGGCGCCGATCTGCAGTTGCTCCCTGAAACACCTGTGAAGGCCACCCTGACTGCCGATCTGTCCCAGGGAAAAAAAATCAGTGATCTCCTGTTCGGGATTTTCTTCGAAGACATCAACTATGCGGCCGACGGCGGACTTTATGCAGAAATGATACAAAACCGTTCCTTTGAATATTCCCCGGAGGATACCGGTGGCCGTGATACCACCTGGAACGCCCTGAAAAGCTGGAAACTGGTGAAAACTAATGGTGCAGGGGCCAGCTTGAAGATCATCGGGAAAGAGCCCCTCCATGCAAACAATCCGCATTATGCTGTTTTACAAGTCACCAATCCCGGCAACGGGGCAGGAATCTCCAACGAAGGATTTGACGGCATCGTGGTACGGAAAGGGGAGAAGTACCGGTTCTCGGTTTTCGCCAAATCCCTTTCAGGAAAGAAAAGCGTCCTTAAGGTCAGAATAGTCGACGGCAACGGCAATCCTTTGGCTGATGCTCAAACCGGTAGCCTTTCACGGAAATGGAAGAAATATGCGATGGAATTGGTTCCCGGCGCAGACGATCACAGTGCCCGGCTTGAAATTCTAATGGAAAATAAAGGTGAAGTAGCCCTGGATATGGTTTCTCTTTTCCCGGAGAATACTTTTAAAGGCAGGCCCTTTGGTCTGCGTGCCGACCTGGCTCAAACCATTGCTGACCTGAAACCCAGGTTTGTCAGGTTCCCCGGAGGATGCCTGGTGCATGGCGACGGGGTGGACAACATGTACCGATGGAAAAACACTGTTGGTCCGCCTGAACAGCGGAAAGGCCAGCGTAACATCTGGAATTACCACCAGTCGGCCGGACTGGGCTATTTTGAATATTTTCAGTTTTGTGAGGATATCGGTGCTGTTCCTGTACCGGTAGTCCCTGCCGCTGTCAGTTGCCAGAACTCCAGCGATGGCGGACAAAAAGGTCTTCCGCAGGAAGAAATGGACGACTATCTGCAGGAAATCCTGGATCTGATTGAATATGCCAATGGCGCCCCTTCCACGCCCTGGGGAAAGGTAAGGGCAGAAGCCGGCCACCCGGCCCCTTTTAACCTGAAATACATCGGGATCGGAAACGAGGAGCGCATCAGCGACCTGTTTGAGGAAAATTTTACTTACCTGTACAAGGCCGTCCGGGAAAAACACCCCGAAATCACGGTCATCGGAACAGCCGGACCTTTCAGCAGCGGAACCGATTATGAGGAAGGATGGAAAATTGCAGAGAAACTGGGGATCGAAGTGATGGATGAGCACTATTATCAGCCTCCGGGATGGTTCATCCATAACCAGGATTTCTATGACAAATACCCGCGAAACCGGTCGAAGGTCTATCTTGGGGAATATGCCTCCTGGGGAAACACACTGAACAATGCATTAGCTGAGGCTGCCTATATGACCGCCCTTGAACGGAACGGCGATGTAGTGTTGATGGCCTCCTATGCCCCCCTTCTGGCTAAGGAAAAACATACCCAATGGAGCACTGACCTCATTTTCTTCAACAACACGGAAATTAAGCCCACCGTGAATTACCAGGTGCAAAAGCTCTTCTCCCTGAATTCCGGAGATGAATACCTGACGAACACCCTGAAGACGAATATCAAGGATGAAGCTGTCCGGAAAAGGATGGCTGTTTCTGTGGTGAGGGACAGCAAAACGGGAGATGTGGTTTTAAAAATGGTGAACCTGCTCCCGGTTCCGGCAGTCACTTCGGTGAATCTGGAAAATTCCGGAGAAATGGCACCAAAAGCCGTTATGACCGTTTTAAGCGGAATGCCGGGCGACAGGAATCTGAAGCCGGTTACTTCGGAAATCGAAGTAAAGAATAAGTTCCAATACACGATGCCGGCTTTTTCGCTGACGGTGATACGGATAGAAGGACAACCGGGGGTGAAGAAAACAGAAAAATGAAAGCAACCGGCAAACTGGATAATTCGTTTGGACCGGCAGGGACTACTTCCGGGATTATCATTTTCGTGGCAGGAGTCATCATAACCTGGTTTTCTCTGACCGGTTTGATCCTCGTTCTTCCCGGATCCTTTTTGGGCTTTACTTCCACCTTTGTAACCATTGATTTTGACAATAAAAGAGTGAAGTTTTTTACACTTTTATGCGGGATTATCCCTGTAGGAAAATGGATGAGCATCGATGCTGGTATGAAACTCGGTATACGAAAAAATACCAGGTTATGGAAAACCTACAGCCGGAGTAACCGCTCTCTGGAAACGAAAGAGTGCGATATCAGACTTTTACTGTTTGATAAAGACGGGAAAGTGATTTTTGCCCTGAAAAAATACAAAGATGTTGATTCAGCAAAATCAGATCTGGTTAGTTTCAGTCAAACCCTGGGATTGTACGGAGGTAAAATTCCGGAAGCAAGTGAATAAGTTATTGGTATTTTTGAATCACCTAATTATTTCTGAAATGCAGTCAATATTTTCACCTATCCCTTTTGTGTGGAGCATCGTCCTCTTGTTTGTTATCCAGGTCCGGGCCCAGAATCCTCCCCAACTGATAGCCGGATATCCGGTAAATTATGATGAATCGCTATCCGGGGAGTATGTGCTTCCCGACCTGCTGACCCTGCAAAACGGTAAACCGGTCACTTCCGGGGAGATGTGGCTGCAACAAAGAAGGCCTGAAATGGTGGAGCTTTTCAAAGAACATCAGTTTGGGAAGGCCCCCGGAAGAGAGGAATTCAGTTTCAAAGTATCTGAATCCGGAACAACTGTTTTGGGAGGCAAGGCCATCCGCAAACAAATTACCCTGTATTTCACAAAAGACACTACCCATAAAGCAGATCTGTTGTTGTACCTGCCGGCGGGCAGTCGCAAGCCGGTTCCCCTGTTCTTTCACATCAGTTTTATGCCCAATAATCTGACGGTGGATGATCCGGGGATCAGGCCGGGCATGATGTGGAACCGGGAAGGGAAACAGGTGCCGGCAGTGAGGACCCGTGCGGGGAGCATGCTTCCGGTGGAACAGTTTCTGGCTGAAGGAATTGGGGTGGCCACCATTTATTATGGCGATATCGAGCCCGATTTTGCAGCCGGAATCACGCAAGGCATCCGTGGCTATCACCTTAAGCCGGGAGCCACAAAACCCGCTGCCAATGAGTGGGGGGCCATTTCCGCCTGGGCCTGGGGACTGAGTTGCGCCATGGATTACCTGGAAACCGACCGGCAGATCGATGCCCGGAAGGTGGCTTTGTTCGGGGTTTCCCGGCTGGGGAAAACCGTGCTCTGGGCAGGCGCGGCCGATCCCCGTTTCGGAATGGTCATTTCCAGCTGCTCGGGCGAAGGGGGCGCAGCCCTTTCACGCAGGAACTTCGGGGAGACCATTCAGCACATGACCGCTCCTTCCCGTTATTTTTACCAGTTCTGCGAAAACCGGGCCACCTATGGGGAGGATCCTTCCAGATCACCGGTCGATGCCCATATGCTCATCGCACTGATGGCACCCCGGCCATTGCTTCTCCAGACCGGAGATAGCGATAACTGGTCGGATCCCAAAGGGGAGTGGCTGGCACTAAAAGCGGCTGAACCTGTGTATAGGATGTTGGGCCAGACTGTCCCGGAGGCGAAGGAATTTCCTCCGGCAGGTATCCCTTTTCTTTCCCGGCTGGGATATTTCATGCATGCCGGTGGACACGGTACCCTTCCGGAAGACTACCCGGTGTTTATCCGTTTTATGAAACAGCATTTTTCAGATAACGGACTTCCTCCCGCATTCAACCAGGGCTTTGTCGCTGCTGATGATCCGATGAAACGCACCTGGATTTCACCGGTGCGGGTGATGTGGACTTCCGATTCCATCGGGGAAAGGATCAAAAACCAGGAAGTTCTCCTGCTCCCCGGCAACAGCCAGTCGGAGATAACCCGGCGACCCGTCTTTTGCTCGATGAATACCACTGAAAAAGACACCGCTTCCATCCTTCTTGATTATGGCAGGGAACTGCATGGTGGTCTGGAATTGGTGATGGGCGGCTCCTCCCGAAGGGAACCCTCCCTGGTCCGCATCCGTTTCGGGGAATCGGTAGGAGAGGCCAACAGTAAAACGTACAATTCCGACTGGCTGATGGGTTTCTCCACCGACGACCATGCCAAACGCGATATTGTGATGGAAATTCCGCGGTCGGGACGGATTGAAATCGGAAGCACCGGGTTCAGGTTTGTGCGGATTGACCTGCTGCAGCCCAATACCACCATCAACCTGAAGGAAGCCCGGGCAATATTCCGTTACCGCGACCTGGAATACCTGGGGTCATTTCACAGCAGCAGTGCCCGCCTCGACAGCATCTGGATGACCGGCGCCTATACCACCCACCTGAATATGCAGGAGTACCTCTGGGACGGCATCAAGCGTGACCGGCTGGTGTGGCTGGGTGATTTTCACCCGGAACTGCTTACCATTACAAAGGTGTTCGGGTATAATGAGGTGATTCCACAAAGCCTTGATCTGGCCTGCGAACAATATCCGCTGCCCCAGTGGATGAACGGCATGAGCTCTTATTCGATGTGGTACCTGATCATCCACCACGACTGGTATATGCAGAATGGGGACCTGGAATTTTTAAGGAGTCATAAAGAATACATTACCGGTTTAATTGATCTGATCGATTCGAAGATCGGGAAAGACGGGAAAGAAACACTTAGCAATTTCCGCTTTCTGGACTGGCCTTCCACTCCCAATAAGGAGGGTGTGGAAGCGGGCTACCGGGCGCTGCTGGTATGGGCGCTGAAAGATGCGGCCAAATTGAGTGAAATTCTGCAGGCACCGGAATTAGCTCAGAAATGCCGGAAGGCTGTTGAAAGGCTTAACCAGAATGTAATGCCGCACAATAACCTCAAACAGGCAGCAGCTTTAATGGCCATTGCGGGAATCATGGATCCGGAAAAGGCCTGCAGCGAGGTGGTGGCCGTAGATGGCGCCCACCGTTTTTCCACTTTTTACGGGCTTTATATGCTCGACGCCCTTGGAATGGCCGGGAGGTATGACGAAGCCCTCAACATCATCGGTACCTATTGGGGCGGGATGCTGGACATGGGCGCTACTTCATATTGGGAAGATTTTAACATCGACTGGATGGAAAACTCCACGAGAATTGATGAATTTCCGGTGGAGGGGAAACACGACATACACGGTTCTTTTGGCGCTTACTGTTATCCCAGCTACCGGCACAGCCTCTGCCACGGATGGGCTTCCGGCGTTACGGCCTGGCTGACGGAAAATGTACTTGGGATTAAGATTGTGGACCCGGGGTGTAAGACGCTGAGAATCGAACCTCACCTGGGTCTGCTGAAGTGGGTGGAAGGAACATTTCCCACGCCCTACGGGGTGGTCAGGGTGAAGCATACCAAAAAGGAAGATGGCACCGTTGATACCAAAGTAGTGGCGCCGGAGGAGATTAAAATTATTAAACAATAAAAAATTGTTTTTACAGGTAATGTCAGTACCGTTCATATTGAAATTTATGTTCAGGAAGCATATTCTTTTTGGTGTCATTATTGTATCACTGGTGACTGCCTCTCGCCCTTCCCGGTTGCCGATTCATTGATCAGGGCGGGATACCTGTTTTTGCGGACGATTCCCTCCGGGCGCCCATGGGCACTGGGCAGGTT
>DAIDJX010000177.1 GCA_027451165.1 Prolixibacteraceae bacterium
GCTCCGTGGTTTCTCCGCCAACCGGCTGCTCCTGGTTGTAGACGGATTCAGGATGAACAATGCCATTTTCCGGAGTGGAAACCTGCAGAATATTGTTTCGGTTGATCCTTTTTCCCTGGAAAGCATTGAGGTGGCAGCAGGCCCGGGAAGTGTGATTTACGGAAGTGACGCCCTGGGTGGCGTCCTTAGCATGACTACATACAAACCTGAGTTTTCATGGTCCGGAAAGGTGGAATCCAAACGGATGTTCACCATCAAAAGCGCCTCGGCCAATTCCGAAAAAACCCTCCATGGCCACTGGATGACATCGGGAAAGCAGTGGGGATTTGTTATCAGTGGCACCTATAGCAGGTTCGATGATCTGATGATGGGTAAATACGGTCCGTCAGCGTACCTCCGTCCGGAATATGTTGTCCCTGATTTGTTTGCCGGAAAAGACAGCGTGGTGAAAAACAACAATCAAAGGATTCAGAAATTCTCCGGTTATGAGCAACTGAACCTGCTGGGCAAAGTCAGGTTCAAACCTGTCAAAACACTGGATATTACCCTGGGTAGCTTGTATTCTTTTACGGGTGATGTACCCAGGTACGACCGGCTGATCGTGTACAAAGGGAAACGACTAAGGTATGGGGAATGGTATTACGGTCCACAAACCTGGTGGCTGAACTCAGCCTCCCTCATATACACCCGTAACCACCTGCTGTTTGATGAGTCGACCCTATTGGCCGGCTTTCAGAGATATGAAGAAAGCCGACACGACAGAAATATTGACAAGCCGGAATTGTACCACCGGACCGAGAAACTTCATGTTTTTTCAGTCAGCCTTAACTTTTCCAAAAATATCCGGGGCAAAGCCCTGATCGACTATGGTGCGGAGGCATCGGCCGAGAGAATATGGTCCAATGGGATATCAGAACACCTGATATCCGGGAAAGAAACGCCGGTAGCGCCCCGTTATCCCGACCATTCTGCCTACAGGAACCTGTCGGCTTATATCCAGTCGCGATATCACCTTTCTGACAAATTGTCATTGCATGGAGGTATCCGGGCAACACAAACCTCCCTTTCCGGAGATTTTCCCAGGCAATATTATAGTTTTCCGGTCGACGGTTTCCGGTCTGTGAACCGGGCATTCAACGGGAATTTCGGGCTTTTGTACAATCCATCAGCAGGGGGTAAAATAAATCTCCTCTATTCCACAGGATTCCGGTCTCCAAATATGGACGATATGGCCAAAATCTTCGACTCAGAACCAGGCCATGTGATGGTACCTAACCCCGGGTTAAAACCTGAGTATGCCCGGAACCTGGAGGCTGGTTATATGACCGGTCAGCAGAGCCCCGTAATGGTTGAACTGACCGTATTTTACACCTGGCTGCGCAAAGCTATGGTGAGACGCAATTTTCAGTTTAACGGACAGGATTCCATCCTTTACAACCAGGTGATGAGTAAAGTGGAAGCGCTGGTCAACACCGACGGTGCAGAGATTTATGGTGGAACCTGCTCTGTATCTTTTCCCCTGGTGAGTAACCTGAAATCTAAAAATTCCATCACCTGGATGCGGGGAAAGGATTCTGACGGACTGCCGGTCAGACATGTGCCGCCGCTTTATGGCAACCATTCCGTTATTTGGGAAAAAGAACCCTGGAAAGCTGAACTGAACTTCAGGTACAACGGCGCTATTCCTTTCTCCCGTTTGGCTGCCGATGAAAGGGACAAACCCTACCTGTACCTTCCCGATGACGACGGTAATCCCTATTCTCCCGGATGGTACACCCTGAATCTGTTATGCAATTATGATATTACCGAAAAAGTAAAAATCAGCGGGGGTATTGAAAACCTGCTGAATCAGAGGTACCGGCCCTATTCCTCCGGAATTGCCGCTCCAGGCCGAAACCTGACAATTTCTGTTTCTGTGGCTTTCTGATTTTTTTCAATCCTGATAATATAAAGTATCAGTAAGTTGCAAAATACAAAGGAGCTGATACAGAAGTTTATGTACACCCGGTTGTAGAAGGGAAACTGATTTCCGTCAAAGGCAAGGAGTCGCTCACCTGCCGGGAATTATAATCTACTGGCTATTCATAGCTTTTCAAAATATTTAATCCCCTGATGCGTTATCCGGTATATCCGGATGTTTGGCTTTTAACTGCCCATTCCGGAGCGGAATGAATTTAATTATGCTGAAGAAAATCTTTTTATTGTTGATCCTGTTTTCAATTAGCTGCCAGGTTTATCCGCAGGGAAAGAGCCGTGGACGGGTAAAACGCAAATACCAGCAGGAAGATGAAGTGGATAAAAGATTGCCTCTGGTAAAAATTTACGGAAGGGTGCAGGACATTCACCGGGAAAGAATCCGGGGCGCGAGAGTGTCCGTCAATGGTACCAGGCTGGAGGTACACACCAATGACCAGGGTGAGTATTTCCTGAAAGGAATGAATACCGGCCGCGTGCGGATCGTGGTTTCCTGTGCCGGTTACGAGTCAAAGTACATCGATTATGTCCTTCAGGAGGGAAACAACACAGTCTATTTTACCCTCGATAAAGCAGAGCCTTCCATCAGGCAGGTAATGGCTACGGCCCAGCTCAGGGAACAACAACTGCCTGATATTTCCGGGTTTGTGCAGGTACTTTCACTTGTGAATCCTGAACCAGGCGATGATGGTGAACTTGCCCCCTTAATTGGACAAAACGCTCAGACCGTCGTTTCAGGATGGTCTCCCTTTCAACAGGAGCTTGCCTTGAGAGGCGCTTCTGAACTTAATCTGAATTCGTCTTCTGCCGCTTCCGTTTCCGTATTTTGGGACGATGTTCCGGTGGAAGGAATGAATCCTTTTTCCACCATGTTATATGATGTGGATCGGGTGGAAGTACTGAAAGGGCCTCAGAGTGTCCTGTTTGGCGGCGGGGTAAGTTCCGGTGGTGCGGTACGCGTGATTCCGGAAAAACCCTCAGATAAACCGGGAGCTTACTTAGTGCTTGGCGGCGGGGATTTTCATTCCAGAAATTTACGGTCAGCCATCGGATTTCCCCTCGTGAAAAACAGGGCCAATATCCGGCTGGCCGGAATGTATGCCTCACGGGAAGGATATATGCCGAACAGTTCCGGGGGTTTCCTGAACGGTAAAAACAGCATGGGTGGCAGGGTGACGGCCGGAATTCTGCCCGCCTGGAATGTCAGGATGAACCTGACTGCCACCTGGCAAAAAGAAGATATTCCGGGATTGGCTCTGGTAAATCCTCTTTTCCCAAATGAGAAGGGGGAGCGGAATTTTTATACCGCAGGAGTAAGCCTGAATGAACCCTTTACCTCCGGAAACAACCGGGAGGTGGCCGGGGCGCTTCTGGAAGGCAAATGGCTCAGAAATGCCAATAATTATCTGGTATTTAATACTTCAGGATTCCAGACGGAAGTTAATTCTGCATTCGATGCCGATGGCACCCATGCGCCGGCGCTGGGTTACAATGGGAGGGATGAAAAAAAGCAGCTGACGCAGGAAATCCGGTATAACTTTTCACGGAAAAGCCGGATCAACGGGGCGATCGGGGCATTTGGCAGGTGGCTCACCACCCGGCAGGAAACACGCGTTTATCCCGATGAGCAATACCTGGCTTATCTGATGCTGGATCTTCCGGATCAGCTGGTTTCTGCGGAAGGTCAAATACGGCCGCTTGCCACCGTACCCGTGGGAACCTCTTTTGGAACGCTGTCGGGTTTAGCCCTTCAGTCGGGATCGGAAGAAATTAACCTGCAACAAACTGATCTCCGGCAGGCAGAGCTTTTTGCTGATGCCACCTGGCGGCTTAACCCCCGCTTCTCGCTGACTGCCGGGGTTCGTGGTTTCTATCAATGGCTGAATGCTGAAAATGAAACACCATATCCTGTTTCCGGAAATTCGCTTTTGGGTCAAAAGACCGGAATGCTTCCCCAATTGTTTTTCCAACCCGATTCCGTGTCTGAAATCAGGAACAATCAGGCTGGTTACTCCTTCAGGGCCAGTCTGAAGATGGATATAGCTGAAAATGCCACCGGGTATGCGGGATTTGCAAGAGGCTACCGTCCGCCAAAGGTTTATTTTCATCCTTCCGGAGAAGGAGAGGTATTGAGCAGTGAAAGGGTGAACAGTTTTACTGTTGGCTACAAATCAGCCTACGGGAACCGGGTATGGCTGGATTTAGCCGGTTATTACCAGGTCTTCCGGGAACGGCCATCTGTATTTTGGGATCAGTTTGACCTGGTGGTTCAGGAGATCAGTAAAGTAAAGTCATTTGGGGCTGAAGCAGATGTAAAAGCCGTATTGTTGAAAGGACTTACCCTGTCGGGATCCTATGCTTTCACCCATGCCCGGTTTCCGGACGACATCACGCCTCCATCAGCCGGGAAGAGCCTGCGCTTAACCCCGGAACACCAGCTTTCCTTCAGAGCTGACCTGCAGGTGAAAATTTCACTCTGGGCCAGGTTATTTGTCACCCCTTCTTACAGCTGGAAAAGCCGGTTCTGGTTTGATGATGCGCATTCCCCGGGAACGGAACAGCCGGCCTTTGGCGTGTTGGATGCTACTGCCGGTATTGAATTTCCGCGGACAGGCATCACTCTTTCCTGCACCGGAACCAACCTGGCAGGAGAACAATACCTGAAGTATGCCGGACATCCTGCCAATCTGTTACCGGTTACCCTGGTTATACCGGGACCACCACAGATGATCAGCGGAAAGATCTTGTGGAGGTTTTAGATGAAGAAAGGTTGAGACTAAGAGACTTGAGAGACCAAAGTCCTGATAAGGTAAATCCGAAATCGCAAATCCGAAATCGCAAATCCGAAATCCGAAATATTTACCCCTACAGCTCCCTGATCTTCAGGTTCTTCCAGTACACCTTGATGCCTCCGCCATCGTGAATTTGCAGAGCGATAGCGCCCTTCCCCTGCTGGATTTTCTCATCGGTGATGTCCACCATCTGGATACCATTCAGCCAGGTGGTGATGTGCCCATCCACTGCTCTGATCTTCATTTTATTCCATTCCCCCATTTTCAGGATGTTTTCTTTTTCATCCGGAATCTGAACCAGCCAGCCACGGCCATAAGATTCGTAAATTCCTCCGGTATCGTGGTCCGGAGGAGCGACCTCCACCTGCCATCCGGAAACCCTGGTTCCCTGGAAAGTGCTCCGGAAAAAGACCCCGCTGTTGCCATTGGCTTCCTGTTTAAATTCCAGTTCCAGTTCGAAGTTGTAATATTCCCTGGCTGTCGAGAGATACCCGTACTTTTTGTCCGGACCACTTTCACAAACCAGCAACTTGTTTTCCACATACCACTTTTCTGTTCCATGGTTAACCCAGCCATCCAGGTTCTTTCCATTGAACAGTTTGACAAACCCTTTCCCTTTTTTGTCTGCCGGAGTGAAACCAGCCAGCAATGCCGCCACGAATAAAATGAAGACTGTATTTTTCATGTTTTGTAAATTTTGATTTCCTGCTGGTAAAATAACAACAAGAAAACGGAATTTTCAAGTGTATTCACCTGATGTCGCATCAATGGAGAAAATAATGTAATTTGCTGCCGGATAACCTAAAAATTGATTTTATATGAAAAGCATAAAATTGCCTGAAATTCGGAAATATGCAAACGGAGTTTTGCTGCTGTTGTCTGTTTTGTTTTTGGGCATCTTATCTTCGGGGGCCCAGGAAATCAAAGTGGAAGCAGAAAGCGGTACGCTTACCGGTTCTCTGACCATTTCAAAAGCACTGTCAGGTTACTCAGGATCCGGATATGTTTCTCATTTTACCGTTGCCGGCGATAAACTGACTTTAACGGTTCCTGTAACTACCGAAGGTGCTTATGATATTTTTATCGGATATTGCGCCAAGGATGGAACAAAAACCATCAATGTTTCTGTAAACGGGTTACAAAGCAGTCTTGAGATTTTACAGCTGAACAGCAAATTCAATGAAGTGAAATTTGCCACTTTAAACCTGAAAACCGGAAGTATTCCCGTCGTTATTACCCCCAACTGGACCTGGTTTGACATTGACTATGTCCGTTTTGTAAAAGTTGACAGCTCCTCAGGAGGGTTTTCCATTTCCAGTTCTCCGGTTAACAGCGCTGCCAACCAGTCTGCGAGGAACCTGTATTCTTTTTTGAATGACAACTTCCTGAAAAAGACCATTTCCGGTGTTATGACGCTGAAACCACTGGCCGATGCTTCCAATGAAACCACCTATCTGAAAAGCAAAACCGGGAAAGAACCGGCGCTGCTGGGTTTGGATTTTATGGACCACACCGGAGTAAATTCATCGGGGTATAAGAACAATCCCGACCTTGTGGCCAACGCCAAAGCCTGGTGGGGAAGGAAAGGGATTGTTGCACTTTGCTGGCACTGGAGAGATCCTTCCTACAAAACGAACGCCTTTTATACCGACAATACCACCTTTAACATCGAGGCGGTTGATTCTTCGGAATCGGCCAACTACAAGGCGATGATCCGGGACATGGATGTGGTGGCCGGCTACCTGAAAGAATTGCAGAATGCCGGGGTTGCCGTTCTCTGGCGCCCGCTGCACGAAGCTTCCGGTGGTTGGTTCTGGTGGGGTGCCAAAGGAGCTGCCCCATGCATCAAACTGTGGCGCCTGATGTACGAGCGTTTTACCAATTTTCATCAGTTGAACAACCTGATCTGGGTCTGGACCACCACCGACGACAGCAAGGCACTCACCTGGTATCCGGGCGATGCTTATGTGGATATCCTGGGGATGGACATCTACCCCGGGGAATACCAGCATGGTTCCCAGGTGATTTCCTTCAGCAGGTTAAAGGAAAAATTCGGGGGGGAAAAAGTTGATCACCCTCAGCGAATGCGGCTCCATTCCCTACCCTGAGTTGATGCAGGGTGACGGCGATTACTGGTCTTACTTTATGCCCTGGTACGGCGACCATACCAAACTCGACAAACACAATGCTGTGGCCGACTGGACCAAAATCCTGACCAGCGATTTTGTGATCACCCTCGATGAGATGCCGGATCTGAAGAATTATACCTCTTCGTCCTTTTTGCCAGTTAATCCGGATAATGCTGTCCGGATATACAGAACCGGTAATTCTT
>DAIDJX010000178.1 GCA_027451165.1 Prolixibacteraceae bacterium
GCCGGTCAGGGTGACCGATCCTTTGCAGATGCTCGGGGAAGTGGATGATGATCTGGCTGCCATCCTGGGATGTGATGTAACCGGGGCTAAAGGGATCAACAGCAGTTTCGGATTTTACAACCATGAACCGTTCAAGGAGTTTGTCACGCCCTGGGGGCAGACAGTACTGGTTCCGGAAGGATTCCGGACAACAGGTGGTAACAATGGCGATCTGCTGATCTATCCTCAGGGAGATCTGTCAGCCCGGCCTTCAGGAAGGATGGCGAAGGCTGCCTATTTTTTTGATGCCATCATCCGGCAGCCTGTCCTTGAGGAGGATAAACTTTCCCCGGAAGATAACCTGGAGGAATTTGGTCTTTTTTCGGAAGCCGACCTGGCTTATTGGTCGTTGGTCACCCGTAAAGCCCGGGAAACCGGGAAGGCTGTCATCGCTTCCCCGGGAGGCACTGCATTGGGTGACATTGCCCATATTCCGGGGATAAAACTGAAAAATCCAAGGGGTATCCGCGACATCACCGAGTGGTACATGAGCATCCTCATCCGTCCCGATCTGGTGCGGAGCATTTTTGAACGGCAAACGGAGATCGCCCTGGAAAACCTGAACAGGTTGTATGCGGCCATCGGCGATCAGATGGATGCCATTTACATCTGCGGTACCGACTTCGGAACACAGGAGTCCACCTTCTGCTCCCCGGAACAGTTCAGGGAACTCTGGCTCCCTTCCTACAAAAGGATCAACGATTGGATCCATGCGCACACGCCATGGAAGACCTTTAAACACTCCTGCGGGGCCGTGGAATCATTCATTCCGCTGTTCATTGAAGCCGGTTTTGACATCCTGAATCCGGTGCAGGTAAACGCAAAAGGCATGGATCCCGTTCATCTGAAAAAGAATTACGGAAAAGAAATTGTTTTCTGGGGAGGCGGCATCGACACCCAGCAGACGCTGCCTTTTGCCACTCCGGAAAAGATCAGGGAAGAAGTGCTCCGTTTAAGTGAGATCTTCTCAAAAGACGGGGGATTTGTGTTCAACACCGTGCATAACATCCAGGCCAACGTGCCGGTGGAAAACATCGTAGCAATGATCGATGCGGTGAAAGAGTTTAATGGAACCTGAATATTTCGGATTGCGTGTGATCAATGCCGGTACAGGCATGATCCCGGAGGGATCACATGTCTATAGAAAAACGGACATCCCAAATTCAATCCGACTCCGGCCGGAGTCGAATGTTGTATGGTTGGCCATTTTCTATAAACATGCAAATCCTCCGGATTTGTCAGGTCAGAAATTTCTCAATGCATCCCGGGTCAGACAGTTGCAAAGTACAAAACATTAAATAACAAAGAAATATGACGATGGAAAGCGTAATTGGAATTGACCTCGGCGCCACCCGTATCAAGGCAGTGGCCATTGACCCGGAAGGGAACCTGCTTCACCAGCACATTGAACCCACGCAGGACATCAATGATGCCATCTGGAAGAATGCAGTATTTACGGCGGTAAAGGAGATCAGGCAACTTACGGGAAATGCCTCAGGTTCCGTGGGCATTTCTGCACCCGGGCTACCCAATGCGGCAAATACTGCCATTGCTTTTATGCCGGGCCGATTGCAGGGACTGGAAAATTTCATCTGGGGAAAATTCCTGGGCACGCCGACCTTTGTGTTAAATGATGCCATTGCCGCCATGATGGCCGAAGCCCGGTATGGCGCTGGCCGCGGACGCAACAACGTGGTGATGCTGACGCTCGGTACCGGTGTGGGAGGAGCCATCCTGATCGACGGCAAACCTTACCAGGGCGCTTTTCAGAAGGCTGGTCACCTGGGGCATATGGTGATCGACAGCGACGGGGAACCTGACATCATCCACATGCCGGGGAGCCTGGAAGATGCCATTGGGAATTGCACCATTGAAAAAAGATCAATGGGCAAATTCACTTCCACCCATCAGATGCTGGAAGCCTATAAGGCCGGGGATCCCTTTGCTGCCTGTATCTGGCTGACATCGGTCAGGAAGCTCGCCATTGGAATTGCATCCCTGACCAATATCCTTTCTCCGGAAATGGTGATCCTTGGCGGAGGCATCACCGAGGCAGGAGATGACTTATTCCTCCCGCTGAAGGATTTTCTGTCGCGTTACGAATGGCGGGCCGGCGGGAATCAGACCACCATCGTCAAAGCAGGGTACGGCGATCTTTCCGGGGCGGTGGGAGCAGCCTGTTTTGCAAGGGAAAAGCAGGCTGAAAACAAAAAATCAACAGATTAAAAAGTCATTTAGTACTTGACAAACTTGCCGGTTTCATAACCTGTATGGTGCCTGGCCACAACCATATATATCCCAGGCGGCAGATCTGAAACCGGAAAAGACAGTAGCCTGGATGCGCTTTCCACCCGGAAATTCTTCACCCTCTGACCATTTATGTTGACAATTTCCACAGAAAACATTTCTGCCCGGGCTGCCAAAAAATCAATCTTCAGAAAATCCCCTACAGGGTTTGGAAAAATGATCATTCCGGAAGTTTTTAGATCCGAAATAGCGCGTGTTCCAGTTGTTTTGCTTTCAAACCTGGCCACGAGGGCTATGTTCTCAAGGACTGACAGGTTATAACGGGTGCCTGTGCTGATGACGATTCCGTTTTTGAACCACCCTTTAAAAACATAATTGGTTGAGGGCGCAGCATCGAGCTGTACCTGGCCGTTTGTTTTCACAAATCCGGCGCCTGTGGCGGTCCCGGTACCGGGAGGATATACCTGAATGGTGACCTGGTAAACGGCAGCAGGTTGAAGGAGCGGGTAACCTTCATTTTGTTTCGGGTCGGTATCCGCCTTCCAGATGGTGGAAAAATCCCAGCCGGTATATACGGAGGAAGAATAGGGCCAGGTCATGGGGTCAGTGGCTGCTGACACGCCTCCCGCGGAGGAAGATTGTCCGGAAGTTTGATTATCCCACCACGAGGAGGAGACCGAACCAGCAGAGGATCCCACGAGACCACCAGCCTGGCCGCTTCCGGAAACCCTTCCGGTGGAATAGGCGTTGACCACGGCGCCTTCGTTACTCCCGGCCAGTCCGCCCACCCAGGAAGCACCGGTCACACTCCCCCGGGCGAAACTGTTCCTGAGAACAGTGCCCTTGCCGGAAATTCCTCCGGCCAATCCGCCAATATAATTCTTTCCCGAAACATTTCCGGTGGCATAGTTGAATTCGTTGGTTTGGCCCATTGTTATAAGGGGCAACCAGGATAGCAGGTTCAAAAAGACTATCCCGAACCAAGCAACGTATTTTTCTTTGTTAAATATCATTTCCATTATTCCATTCCTCCATTTTCCAATTTTCCATCTTTCCATCTTTCCATCATTCCATCATTCCATCATTCCAATTTTCCATCTTTTAATCAGGTGAATCAGGGATACACATCAAATCCGGAATCCGCGCACCATTTATCTATTCCGGGGCCCCAGGCTCCCTGTTTTTTGCCGTTTGAATTGCCGGAATAAGTATTGGTCGTTTCCGTGAAACAGGGAACATACCGGGGAACTGTCTGGGGTTTCCCGCTGACGGTAACCACCTCGGTCTTTGCCCATCCCTGAGCCGTGCCCCAGATACCGCCACCGGAATCCCCTGCAGCGTTTGATTTAATCTCATTCCCTGTAATATTCGCTTTCGTTCCCGGTTGAATCATTATTCCTCCACCATACGTTCCGACACTGTTATTTGCGATGGTGTTCTTTGATATGATCACCAGCCCGGTACAGTTTAATATGATCCCTCCTCCATAATAGGCAGCTGTATTTCCCGAGATGGTGTTGCCGGAAATTTCTACAGTGTCAGAAGCGCTGATGTTCATTCCTCCGCCACTGTTTGCTGCTGTGTTCCCGGTTATATTGTTGTTCATAATACTGATCCGTCCCGGACCCTGTACGACAATTCCTGATCCCCCCTCGGCATATTCCGTGATGGATCCTGAAATGGAATTGGCGGAAATCAGCACAGAGGAAGGGCCGGAACTTTCCATGGCCAGGTAAATTCCATTTCTGTTTTTGCTGATGGTGTTACCGGTTATCTGATAAGACCCTGCACCATTGATCCCAATTCCTGTTCCGCCATCTTTAATGATGTTATTCCTGACCTCAGAACCTTTTTTGCAGAGATAAAAGCGCAACCCGTCATCCATATTCCCTGAAATGGTATTCCCGAGCACCGAAACTGTCGCATTCTTCAGTATTTCTATTCCATAATCATTATTGCTGATGATGTTATCCTGAACTACAGCATGAATCACGCCCCCGACACAAATACCCCGGTTGTGTCCGTTGATGGTATTTTTGGAAATCAAAGGAATGGCGTCACCAGTGACGGTATTATAGTCATCGAATCTGATTCCATAGTAAGTATTTTTATCTATGATATTACTCTGGATAGTCGGAGCGGTCTTTCCTGTCAGATAAATCCCGTTGCTACTGCTGTTGGTGATTTTGTTGCCGGTGATAATGGGTTTCAGTGTTTTTCCTGAATTGGCTTCCCAAACATAAATTCCATTGTAAAATCCATTGATGGTTAAATCTTTGATAACCGGATCACCATTCACTATATAAATTCCGGTGCCGTCTTTCCCGTCCAGGATGGTCCCGTCAGGTCCCGACTTGCTTTGAAGCGTGATATTCTTCTGGGTTATTCTGACATATTCTGCATAAGTTCCCGGATACACCACAATAGTATCTTTGGTTCCGGCTTCATCGACAGCTTTCTGTATGGCCGTGTACCATAATTTTTTCGATAAATTGAATACCTTATTCTCGATTTTAGGCTCCAGGGTTCCGACCACTAAGCTGCCAGTTTTAAGGGAAGCGGTGATAAAAAGGGTATCATCCGGCACCTCCGTTTTCTTTCCCTTGCCCTCAAAAGTGCCGTCTTCCTTCCATTTAAAAACCAATTGAGGCAGGGCTGCTCCCTTTTCATTGTCCCGCTGTGCGCCCATCATTGAAATTCTTTTCCCCGGAAAATCATCCCCTCCGTTGGCTTTTTTTATCTGAGGATAGACCAATGTTCCAAAAATCACAACGGTGTCGCCAACTACCTTGCTGTCAAGGTCAAGTTTTGGGCACCTGCGGCTTTCGCCGGGAAAATCCATGTCAACAAAGGTTTGCCAGGCTACTTCCCTTCCCCTTGTAAGGGGGAAATAGGTACGGTTTGGATCTTCACCTCCGTAAAACTCCTCATGGTCGGTGTCGCCCATGTTCCGGCGCTGAATATTTCCGGCAGGCCAGATGCCCTCACCTCTCTGGCTATAGACAGGTACCGCGCCATCGCTGGCATTCCAGGCAGCCTTCATGGCGAGTTTGTTCAGCTGCGCTCCTTTCTCAATGCCGGTAGCGTTCGCGGCGAAATGATAAAATTTCCTGAAAGAAAATACATCCCAGGAATACTCCAAAAGGGCATTTTTGGTGGTTGTTCCCTCATAAAATTTGAATTTGTCCTTTAAAAGGTCTCCTGAGAAACTGCCTTCGCTTTTATTAAAAAGGTCCAGGTTGTCGCTGAAAAATAGCTTTCCGTTGGGAAGCTCGGTATCTTTTATTTCACTGATGGTGGTTGCGTTTTCGCGGAAAAGTTCACCGAACCGCAACATGTCGGCTTTAGAAGCATCCCAGCGGAGATCCCTGATTCCGGGGGCATCGAGGGCAATCCCACTGACCCCCGACTGGTAGGCATCGCTCTGACCGATATTCTGCATAGGCAACCTGATCCCGTCGATCACCAGGTCGTGTCCGACTGTAAGGGCATATCTCAGGGAATATAAGGCAGCTCCGGAATGGGGGGATCCCCAGGTAACCACCAGTTTCAGCCTTTTTAAAATCTCCGGCTTCACGAAACGGAGCCCTGCCCTGGCCACCAGTCCGCCCTGGGAGTGTGCCACCAAAAAAAGGTTGAAAGGTATGTTGTCTTTTATCATCGCCTGGATCTGTGCATTGCCTTCCAATTCTTCGTTGATCATGTTCCCCAGATCTTCTCCGAGTGTCTGATGATGGAAACCGGAGACAGACCCGACGGGTGAAAAGACAGGCCGGTAGGTGGGCGCAATAAATTCGTACAATGCCGTACATGCAGAGGGGAAATCCTTATCCTTGTTTTTGGAAATCTTTTCATAGAGCAAGTCCCAAACCACCCGTTTATAGTTGAATTCCCAGGGGGAGACTATCTTTCCGGCCAGGTAACCATCGCTTTCTTCCTCATTGTGACCGTGTACCAGGATCACCACATTGCATACGGGCTGTTTGGAAACTTTCTCCCGTTCAGCAGGGCTTGTCCTGCGCCAGGGCTTCCGGAATCCCTCAGTGGTCAGTGTTGAATCGGGCACCATTCGCTCCAGCACCGGACGTTTGCTCCAGTTCAGGGATTTGTCAAAGGTCATCAGGAAATACTGCACATTACCAACCCAGGCTGTTTCAGAGACTTGGTCCACTCCTGAAGCGGAAGACTGATTTTCACTTCCTGCAGTTGCCGATTTCAATTTGTCGGGTGTAACACCATCCGGAAAGAGGGCATCCACAAATTTATAATTTCCGTTTTTATCCAAAGTGACGGGCAAAAAAGCAGTGTGGTTCTCCACCAATACCCCATTGATGTAAAGGGAACCCACCCTGACGGCATTAATGGTTTCAGGATTGACTGTTCCGGCTTCGCTGGCTGGTATGGTGATGACCGGTTTAACAGCCAGGGGATCACCGGTTCCTTTTATGGTCAGCTGGCGCATCGAACCTGTCGGACGGAAATCGCTTCCGGGAGCAAACAGATCCCCCGGAGACAAATCAAGACTTTTCTTTTCAAGGGTTATATTGAGGGGTACCGGGAATGCCGGAACCAACACACGGGTACTGTCATCAAGGGATAACCTGACCGGTTGTCCGGTTATCGACGTGGTGTTTTTTGTTTTGGCCACAGTTTCG
>DAIDJX010000179.1 GCA_027451165.1 Prolixibacteraceae bacterium
TGACAGCGGCATGCTTTCCGGAGAGGAACCCTTAACCTATGACCTATACAGAAACACCTATAAATTGTCATCTCCCAGAAATGCCCCGACCTACCTTGAAAATGATAAGCCGGGTAGTGCAGAAACAACAACTGCAAAGGAGGTTGAAAGGGTGGGAGCGAAGCCTGACCCGGAAGATAATGAGCCTTATATCTGCATGATCTGCGGTCATGTGTACCGCCCGGAAGAAGGTGATCCTTCTGAGGGTATTCCTCCCGGCACACCTTTTTCAGACCTTCCGGAAGAGTACCGCTGCCCCATTTGCAATGCGGGTAAAGACTACTTTAAACCACTGCAGTAATCTTTTAAATTACAGAATAACAAGTAGATAGGATGAAGAAATCGACTATTTTTTTTATAGCTGCGTTTTTTCTGACAGCTTTTGTAAATGCTCAGGAAACGCCGGAGAAATTTTATGCCGGTACCTTTACTTCGGAAGGTGCTGAGGGCATTTACCGCTGTTCTTTCAATCCCTCATCAGGTGAAATAGCCATCGAACAAGTATTCAAGGGCATTGACAACCCCAATTTCCTGCGAATTACGGCAGACAGAAAGTATCTCTATGCGGTTTCAAGGGCACCAAAAGCCGTGGATCCGGATGGGGGAGCTGTCATGGCTTATGCCATCAGCGCCGACGGTTCCCTGGTCTTTTTGAACAAGCAATCCTCACACGGGGAAGATCCCTGTTATGTGGATGTCAGCTCCGACGGAAAATTTGTGGCGGTGGCCAACTACGGGGGAGGTTCAGTGGCCCTGTACCCGGTTCGGAGCGATGGTTCCCTGGAACCGGCTTCTTCGGTGATCCTGCACGAAGGTTCGGGCCCCAACAAAGCCAGGCAAACCAGAGCCTATGCGCATTCCATCAGGTTTTCTGACCGGAATGATCAGGTTATTGCGGCAGATCTGGGAACAGACAAGCTGTTCCTGTATAACCTCGACCGGAAAGAGCAAAAGCTTGTACCTTCTTCCCAAGCAAAGGTATCCTTGCCACCGGGATCAGGGCCGCGCCATTTTGAAATAACGGCAGACCATTCCTTCTGCTATGTGGTGAATGAGTTGCTTTCCACGGTGACGGTATTCCGGATGGATGGTGAGAAATTTACAGAAATCCAGAACATTAGCGCCCTGCCTCCGGGTTTCACCGGAACCAGCTATTGCGCTGATGTCCATCTCTCTCCCGACGGTAAATTTTTGTATGTGTCCAACCGCGGACACCAGTCTGTGGCTGTGTTTCAACGGGGAAATGACGGATTGCTTGCCGCTGTGCAATATGTTCCGGTAGAAGGCAACTGGCCCCGCAATTTTGCCATCGATCCTTCGGGTAAATTTATGCTGGTAGCCAACCAGCGGAGCCACAACATCACCGTATTCAGGCTTGAAAACGGTATACCGGTCTTCACAGGTAAAGAACTGAAGATCCCGGCTCCGGTCTGTATCAGTTTTTATTAGTTTCCATCTGCGCTGTCCCTCCGGCTACACCGGAGGTTATTGTTGTTAAGCCCCTCCAGGGCAGCTTCGCACATCATCCTCTTGGAGAAACAATCACTGCTCTGATAATTATCTGGGTGAGGTTTCGAATAAAAGACCGGGGAGCCCTAAGGTAAATCCGAAATTGAAAATCCGAAATCCGAAATTTCGGTAACCGGTTACTGATTCAATGCAGGTTGCTTCCGATCAGTTTGATAAATTCCTCTCGGGTGGCTACCCGTTCAAAGGCGCCGGTAAAATCGGAAGTGGTGGTGATAGAATGTTGTTTTTGCACGCCCCTCATCTGCATACAGAGGTGATGTGCTTCAATGACAACGGCGACACCCAGTGGTTTCAGGGTATCCTGGATGCAATCCTTGATCTGGGAGGTCAGCCTTTCCTGCACCTGTAACCTGCGGGCAAAAACATCGACTACACGGGCAATTTTACTCAATCCTGTGATATATCCGTTGGGAATGTATGCGACATGGGCTTTCCCGATAAAGGGCAGCATATGGTGTTCACACAGGGAGTAGATTTCAATGTCCTTGACGATGACCATTTGCCGGTAGTCTTCCTGAAACATGGCCGACCTGAGAATTTCCACCGGGTTCATTTCATAGCCCTGCAGTAAAAACTGCATGGCTTTGGCTACCCGGTGAGGTGTTTTATTGAGCCCTTCCCGTTGGACATCTTCACCCAACAGTTCCAGAATTTTCTTATAATGGAATTCGAGTTCAGCCAGCTTTTCAGGGTCGTATTTGTCAATCCTGCGGTAACTGCTACCATCCGCATTGTGTGAAACTTCCATTTTTTTGAGAAATTTAATACAAAGATTAACTTTTTTTCAGAAAATCAGTAAGAAAGTTATAGACGATATTTTTGAAAATCCTGGGAATGAAGAAAGTTTTAATGGTAGCGGCCACCGAGATGGAGGTTAAGCTACTGATCAATGAATGTACCTTTGTCAGGGCCGGTGGTGATCACCTGCGTACCTACCAATACGGGAATGTGCAATTGGACCTGCTGATCACCGGAATAGGAACTACTTTCACGACATTTTTTCTTACGCAGACCTTGTTGTCCAATACTTACCCCCTGGTGGTAGATACCGGGATCGCCGGCAGCCTGACCGACCATTTGGGTATTGGGGCAGTGGTCAATGTGGTGGAAGAAGAGTTTGCAGACCTGGGCATTGAGAAGGAACAGGAATTTCTCACCCTTTTTGACAGCGGATTTTTGCTTCCTGATGAATTTCCATTTGAAAACAGGGCCCTTAGGGCTGACGGTAATCATTTGGCTTCCCATCTGCCAAAAGTTAAGGGGATTACCTCCAATGTCAGTCATGGAAGGGAAATCACCATCAACGAGCTGAAAAGACATTTTGCGGCGGAGGTGATCAGCATGGAAGGAGCAGCTGTTTTTTATGTCTGCCGGTGGCTGGGCATACCCTGTTTCCAGATACGGTCCATATCCAATCGCGTGGTACCCCGTGACCAATCCAACTGGGATATTCCGCTGGCACTTGAGAACCTTAAAAATGAACTGATAAAGGTTTTAAACGATCTTTCTGACAGTGATCATTGAAATTGCTATTTTTGCGCCAAAATTTCAGGAATGAAGCTATCGCTGGGAATATCACCCTGCCCGAATGATACTTTTATTTTCGATGCGCTGTTAAATGGTAAGGTTGACACTGAGGGGCTGACATTTGACCTGCTTATGGCTGATGTTGAGGAGTTGAACAGAAAGGCCTTCCGGCACAGTATCCACGTAACCAAGCTAAGTTTTCACGCATACGCTTATGTGGCAGCCAATTACTCCCTGCTCTGCGCAGGGAGCGCTTTGGGCAGGAAAAATGGCCCTCTGCTGATCACCAGCCCTTCCAGGGTTACGGAAACCCCGGAAAGTTGGAAGATTGCCATTCCCGGAAAATATACTACCGCGAACCTGCTGTTTTCCCTGTTTCATCCTCAGGCAAACCAAAAACAGGAAATGCTCTTCTCTGATATCGAACAGGCTATCGCAGATGGAGATGCAGATGCCGGGCTCATCATCCATGAAAGCCGGTTTACTTACCAAAAGAAGGGATTGGTGATGATTGAAGATATGGGGGAAAGGTGGGAATCCCAGACCGGACACCCCATTCCCCTGGGTGGAATCGCGATTGATAATGCTCTTCCCCGCGAAATTCAGGTAAAAATGAACCGTGTGTTAAGAAGGAGTGTGGAATATGCCCTGACTCATCCCGATTCTTCCACTACATTTGTCAGGTGCCATGCCAGGGAGATGGAGGAGGAGGTGATTCGCCGGCACATCGGCTTATATGTCAATGATTTCACGGTTGATCTTGGGGAATCGGGTAAAGAAGCCATCCGTTTTTTGTTCCGTATGGCCGGCCAGAATATTCCTTTTCCGGAAATTCCGGATAATTTTTTCGTATCTGATGAAAAAAACCATGGATAAAGGGCAATATTTGGTTTGCCACGGAGTTTTACATCCGGGCGGACGAAAAAAAGAGAACAAAGAAAACAGAATACTGAACCAAACAGTAAAAGGATAATGATCGTTGTTACAGGTGCCGCAGGTTTTATTGGCAGTTATTTTGTGGGAAAGCTGAATCGATCCGGATTTGACAATCTTCTTTTGGTAGACCGGTATGATGATGCTTCGAAAGAAAGAAATTTAGTGACCAAACACTTTTCCCGGCAGATCGACCGGGATGATTTCCCGGAATGGTTTTCAAAGAATGCCCATGAAGTGGATATGGTATTTCATTTGGGCGCCCGGACGGATACCATTGGGCAGGAACCGGAAAGTTATGAGGAACTGAACCTTCGCTATTCCCAGCTGCTGTGGAATGCGTGCGCTGAGTTCCAGGTCCCCCTGGTGTATGCGTCATCCGCAGCGACCTATGGAAATGGGGAGTGTGGTTTTTCAGATGCCCACCACAAAATTGCCCACCTTCAGCCCTTAAATCTTTATGCCTGGTCAAAGCATGATTTTGATGTTTGGGTACTGAGACAGAAAAAATCTCCGCAGTTCTGGGCTGGCCTCAAGTTTTTCAATGTGTATGGCCCAAACGAATACCATAAGGGTAGGATGGCTTCAGTGGTACTGCATGCTTTCCAAACCATCCGCAACACCGGTGAGATGAGATTGTTCCGTTCTCACCGCGATGATGTGGCCGACGGAGAACAAAAACGGGATTTTATATATGTGGATGATATTGCCGAGGTTATGCTGTTCTTTCTTGAAAATCAGCATAATCCGGGTATTTATAACGTGGGAACCGGAAAAGCAAGAACCTATCTTGACCTGACCAAAGCCGTTTTTGACAGCCTCAAGATAAATCCGGAGATTCAATTTGTGGATACTCCACGGGATATACGGTCACGGTACCAGTATTTTACAGAAGCTGATATTCAGAAACTCCGTGAAATAGGCTATTCCAAACCTTTTACCGAACTGGAACACGGGGTTGAGGAGTATGTAAGCAATTACCTGGTGTCGGAACATTGCTATTGACCAACCATCAGGAAAGGGACAGGGTTTTTCGTTTCTCAAATAGTTTGTCAGCCAATATTAACCCCGATCCGCCCAGCAAAATCAACATGACCGTCCAGGCCAATGATCCCTGTTGACCCAAAGCAGTGGAGAATAACTCCCTGACAGGGCCCCAGTCGGGTGTTGGCACTTTGGAGAAAAACTGCTGAAACACGCCAGGCCCGGTTTCCGGGGTGCTGAAAACCAGCAGTAGAATAAGTGGTAAAACAAAAGAAGACAGCAGTATCCAGAATTTCTTACCCAGAAATGGTTCGGTGACGAAAGCCGGTTTCTTTTCCGGTTCTGCCAGTATCGCACCCATCACTTTTGAGGCAAATTCAGGCCCCGGTGATTCCAGCCTGATCTCTTTCATCAGCTGCTTCAATCTGATATCATTTTCCTCGCTTTTCATGGCTCCGAATATATTTCTTTTTTCATCAAATCATTCATGATGGTGTAGAGCTTCTTCCTTGCCCGGAAGAGTTTCACCTTTGCATTGCTTTCACTCAGGCCTGTAATCCGGCAGATTTCCTCGATGCTTTGCTCTTCATAGTAAAAGAGTACCACCAGCAGGTAATCATCTTCCGGTAGTTGTTTGAGCGCTGTCTCCAGCATCCGGCTTCTTTCTTCGGATGACAATCCGAAGGAATCCCATTCCTCATCCGGGTCATCCAGCTGTACCTGGTCAATACTGGTGGTCTGGAACTTTTTTTTCCGGACACTGGTAATGCAGGTATTGTACGCAATACTGAACAACCAGGTGGAGAATTTTGCTTTTCCCTGGAACGAGGAGAGCGAACGGTATGCCTTGATGAAGGTTTCCTGTGCCATCTCCTCGGCATCTTCCCTGTTTTTCAGAACTTTCAATGCAATGGAATAAACCACATCCTGGTATTTGTTAACCAGATGAGAGAAGGCGTTTACCTCTCCATTCCTGATCCTTTCTATGATCTGAAGTTCTTCCACCTGCATTTTTACATCTTTTTGACGTAAAAACCGGTTCCAGGTTACAGTTTCAGGAGCGTTTTCAGTTAATTTTTATTCCACTTTGATCCAGTCGATGTCCAGTGACCCTGCATCGTTGATAAAACCATCGCGGAGGGCAAAAAAACCAAATTTGGCTCCGATCCACACCCCCGGCCGGGCAGTAAATTCCGGACCGGCAGGATCAAAGGCCACCCCGTCGGAACTGAAGTAAAAGGTGCACCGGGCTCCGGGTTCCACCTGCAGCCTGATATATATTTCTTCCCGGTCAAATTCCGGGGAAAATAAGGTCTCAGGAATTCCCGACTTGTCTGCATTTTTGCATCTGACCACAATAAGGTTCTTTTTACCGTTGGTCTGTTTCAGGGCAATATATTGATAGTCGAGGCCCATCACCACAAATCCGGTTTCTTCCCCGTCAAAATGGGGGCGGAACTTCATTTTTGCGGTGACGGTGAATTTTTCTGCAGGAAATTTCTGCAACAGGAGGTTAGGCACCTGCCAGAGACCAACGCTCCCTGCCGGGCGGGGGATACAATTCATTCGGAAAAAACCCAGGTTCCCGGCAGGGAAACCATAAGTAAGCCCGGGATTGGCATGCCATTGCCACTGTAAGCCGAGGACAGGGTTGTTGAAATCATCTGACTCCGGAGGTGTGGAGAATGATCCGGGCTTTCCGGTTTTGGGTAAGGTCCAGGTTGTTACCGGCTCTCCGCAGCCGTCTCCATCAGGATCATACCCGATCACCGGCCAGTCGCTAACCCACCGCATCGGATTGAGATGGACCACCCGTCCGTATGCCTCTTTATCCTGAAAATGAAGGAACCAGTATTCTCCGGAAGGAGTGTTCACCCACCCTCCCTGATGAGGTCCGTTGATGGC
>DAIDJX010000180.1 GCA_027451165.1 Prolixibacteraceae bacterium
CAAATGCCCAATCCCGCCCCAGTCGCCAAACGATCCACGGCCAACCAGACACATCATCGCAGCACCAAACACGCTGCCATTACCCATCCCGGTCAGCATCCCGCCAACAATGGTCACCCAAAACGATTTCTGCGCCAATGTCTTTTTCATTCATCACCCCTCAAAATTAACAAACCCGTTATTTTTTCGATGACCTCGGGATGCCTCATCCCCCCTTCACCCGCTACCTTAACAAACCCTTAACACAGTTTCCGCATCATAATCACTCAGCGCAAGACCCGTCAAGTCCAAATTGATCCTATCTCAAAGAATAACCCTCTCAACCTCAAATGTATTTCGCATTCCCTGAAACAATGCCATGAACAACGGACTTTATATCAATACGGGGCCCTATAAAGGACCCCGTTTGTTCCATCTTCACGCCTGTCAGGGCGTAACCGTACCTTCCATTTCCTCCTCTGAAGTCAGAATTTTCAATAGTTCAAATGCAACATCCGGAGCTGTCGCCGGACAATAGGAGGTAATAATATTGCTATCCACTACAATCGGCTCATTCACCACATTCACTCCAAATTCTTTCAGTTTTTTTTGCCAATAACCGTCTTTTAAGTGGTATGTAGTTGCTTTCCGGTTCTTAAGAACTCCACTTTTTCCTAAAGGCATTGCACCGGAACAAATTGTCGCAATGATTTTACCTTTTGCGTTAAATTCCTTAATTAATTTTAAAAACCTTTCATCATAAGCTTCTTCATAAAAACCAAATTCCCCAAATCCACCAGGTATGGCTAAAGCATCATAGTCATCAGCATTTATACCTTCAATGGTTTTATCTACGGTTACAGGTACATTAAAAGTGCTTATCACCTCATCGGTAAAACCACAGGTATCCACCAACAAATGATGTCCATAATCATTTCTGGCCCAACCAAGAATATCAATAAAAACACTGAATTCCATGGTTTCAAATCCTTTAGCCAGAAACACCAGTACTTTCTTATTTTGCATACTTTTCAAAATTTTCAGTTTGTTTATGTTCCTGTTGGAGATCAAACCAAAACTAACTATTATTTTGAAACTAACCGGCCCAAAAAGCAAAATCCGGTAAATGCATGGAAAAAAGGATCGGTATTTGGAATACTTCACAGCGCTCCATTTTCCGAAATATTGCCAGATCAGTAGTACCAAATTTATCCCTCTGCATGGAACACCTTATTTACCAATGACATGCCCACCGTTTATTGTTTTGTCAGGGTGACCGGAATCACCCCTTTGTCCTCAAACCAGATCATGGGAGGAATGATGGTGACGGTTCCCGTAATGGTACCGTTTTCATTCAGACTTCCGGTAAAACTTGCAGAACCTTCCCGTGTAATGGCTCCGTTGCAAAACAGAAAATCAGCCTTTCCTGTATCCGAATATATACTATTATTGGTATCCGAACTGTTCAGCTTCGACTTTATGACGGAATTGCTTGTTCTGCACTCTTTTTCAAGAAAACAATCATCTCCGTCATTAAACGACAGTTTAAAATCCACCAGCGTTTTTATGGATGAAACATCACCAGCAGTTCCGGAATGCAAAATCACGACCTTGAAACTGGTACGCTTATTATAGGTGCATTCGCTGTGATAGACTTTGTTTGAAAAGGTAAAGGGTCCCCCGGCATAAATGCCGACCTTCTTGTTTCCTGATTTAATGGTGGTGGCTATCTTTTGTGCTTCCGCTTCAATCAACACATTTTGGGGATTGGCCGCAATGGCAATTTTTGCAGCCTTTAAGGCCTGGTTCCCCGTAATGCCCAAATTGTTGGTCAAATTCCAGATGACAGCCGCTGCTCTCGGAGCCGCGAAAGAGGTGCCGGTTTTCATATCACATGAACTGGCGTCGGTCATGTTGGCAAAGTCAGGATCCCCGGGAGCATCGTTGGAAGCATGAAAAACGTTGTCATTATTCCCTACGATCAGGACATTGTTCCTTAAAAGCTTATCTATTAATATATCCTGACGCAGGTCGTTTAATATGGAATTCAGGGGAACATTGTCATTCCCTGCACAAAAGGTGATGACCAGATTTTTGGTCCAGCTCTCCTCCAGTTGGCTGATCGGGGTAAGTATGGCTTTCAGGTAATTTTTAGTACCCTCCAGCAGAATATTTTTAAATTCCTGGGGTAAATTCTGGTAATCGGTGCCATTATTAAATCCCCCGAAACTTGAAATATTGATGATGGATGTACTTCCGTTGGCCTCTTTTAAGGAGGTAAAGATTAATTCGATGGTTTTCTCCGTCAAAGGTCTTCCGTTACCATTATCGTCATTCAGGCAGGTTACCGCACTCCAGGGAACCGTATTGGCCAGGACACATTGAACCTGGCTTCCGTGACTTTTATTGCAGTTGTCAATAACGGTCACGTTCTGAGACATATACCTGGCTATTGTATTGGGAACTGCTCTTTTTATTCCGGTCTTTTGATTCAGGGAATCAATGAAGACCCCTTCCCTGGCTGTTCCGACTTCTGCCAGGTAATAACCGGCTTTGGGTATTTTCTGGATGACATTCCCTTTCTGTGATTTGATCAGACTGACAATGGTACTTTCACTTATACTCTTGTCTGCCAGCACAATAACCCGACCCAGGTAAGCAGAGTCAGAAACCTGTTCCGTCCCTTCATGATAAGTCACCAATCCGGTTTCGAGGGTCGAACCTGAATAATACTGAACCCCTTCAAGGATATTGCTGGTTTCAATCACCATAAAATTCCCCAGGTTCAGGTCCCTGTCAGTCAGGACAGGAAGGTTCAGAAACACTTTTTTACCCATCGAGGCTCCTGTAGCTACGATGCTGTCGATTTTGGTGCCACTCAACTCTTCTTCCATAACAGAAGATTTTATCACGCCTGTGTTGTCCGATGCCACAGGAGGCAGATATCCCGGTATTATCCAGAGTTTCCTTGACCCGGCGAACCGGCCGTTGATAAGGAATGTGGCAAGATATTTACCTCCGGTTAAAGTGCCGGGATCCAGATCAATCCTGTTCACTCCGGCATTGAAGGTTTGATTCACGGCTTGTTTGAGTCGCTGACCAAAAATGTTGTAAATATCAATCCGGACATTTGACCGGACCCGGAGAAAAATGCTGACACTGGTCTTTTGACCGAATGGATTCGGAAATACTTCCGAAATGACACGATCGCCCAATTCTGAAAGGTCAGAGGAAGTGGTGGAATTGTTAAGCGTGAAGGTGCCGTCGGTCTGTGTGTTGCAAGTCAGTACTTTCCCTCCGAGGTAAAGAGAGACCTGCAAACCGGAAACACCATTACTGTACTGGTTAATCATCTTGCCCACAATGATTTGAGCCGGGGCGGGAGGAACCATCCAACCAATAAGCAACAGAATTAAGAATGATTTTCTCATGGTCGTTTCGGAAAAGTAATGGATTGGAAAATTACCATTTATTTAAGAACAATAATAAAGTTTTGTTAAAAAACCAATAATTCCTCAATGAATTGTCCTACTGAAAGAATGCGCTTAATATTCTTTTTAGAACAACAAGTGGTCATTTTTTTTAATTTTGTCCAGACTAAAACCACGTAAAAAATAATTTATAAATGCCACTTTTAAACCAAATCACTGTCTTTCGGCCAGGCATGCTGGCCGCCCTCCTGATCATGAATTTCCTAACAGCTTCCAGCCAGGCTAAGCAAAGTAAAAAACAAACGGACAAGTATTACGTGGCGGCTTATATCTGGCCCTCATGCCACCACGACAGGCGGTTCGGGGACATGTTGTGGCCCGACGGGATTGGCGAGTGGGAAGTAATCAAAAAAGGGAACCCCCGGTTCGAGGGGCATTACCAGCCTCGCTTGCCTTTGTGGGGGTACGAGATGGACAACGACCCCAAAGTAGTGGAGAAATGGATTGATGCAGCTACCGGTCATGGGGTCAATGTGTTTGTGTATGACTGGTACTGGTACGACGGAGGGCCTTTCCTGGAAAGTGCGCTCAACGATGGTTTCCTGAAGGCAAAAAACAATTCAAAAATGCAGTTTTACATCATGTGGGCCAACCACGATGTGAAGCGGAACTACTGGAATGTACATAAATTCAGGGACGATGCTTCGCTGCTCTGGAACGCAGTGGTGGACATGGAGAATTTCAAAATAATCGTTGACCGGGTTATCAGGCAGTATTTTAAACAGCCAAACTACTTTAAGATTGACGGGATGCCTGTATTTTCCATATTCAGCATAGGCAAATTGATGGAAAGTTTTGGTGGCAGTGTGGAAGAAACCCGAAAAGCCCTGGACTATTTCAGGGAAGAGGTTAAAAAAGCCGGATTTCCGGGGCTCCATATCCAATGGAACCAGGGCGGCGGTTCCGTAATGTCACAAAAGGCAGCGGCTGATTTTTCCCTTAAAGTCAGGGAAATGGGATTCAATAGTATAGCCATGTACAACATGGGAGGAACTAAGGAAGATTACCTGGTTTATGGAGCTAATTCAAGGAAAATAAGGGCTCAGATGGACTCTCTCCTGGATGTACCCGTGTTCCCCTGCGTTTCCATAGGCTGGGACGATACGCCCCGGTTCCCTGCTAAAGGTATGAAGGATGTGGTACACTACCACAATACGCCCGCCAGCTTTGCAGCCCTGCTTTCAAAAGCAAAGGAATATGCAGACAGCCATCCAGGACAGCCCCGGCTGATTACCATCAATGCATGGAACGAATGGGTGGAAGGAAGTTACCTTTTGCCGGATATGGAAAACGGATTTGGTTATTTAGAAGCTGTAAAGATGGTGATGAGCGGAGAATATGATCCCTATTCCGGCAACTAAATGGTTTAATGAAAAAACTGCATTTTCTGTTTCAGTTGCCATTGTATTGCTATTTTTATCCCCTATATGCATGACATTAATAATATGTTCTATGAAAGGTCTAAGAATTAACTTTTTAACGTTTGTTGTTCCCATTGCGTGTCTGATTTTTGGAATATCTGCACTTCACGCCCAGCCGGTTGTCGGTCTCGATAACTGGTTCAACCACGAGACCCACCCGAAAACAGGGAAAATTTACCATTATACCTGGAATGATTCCCTCGACAGTGGTTTTTCACAACTGGGCGGCTTGTTTACTTCCGGGGGAGCAAAACAGACTACACTTGCAGAAGCGCCATCAAAAAAATCACTGGCAGGGGTCGACATTTACATCATTGTTGATCCTGATACCACCCGTGAAAATCCGGCTCCCAATTATGTCAGTCCCAAAGACATCAAGGCCATTTCAGGATGGGTGAAAAAAGGAGGTGTGCTCTTGTTGATGGCCAACGACGGGCCGAATTGCGAATTTACCCACTTCAACAAACTGGCCGGGCAATTTGGGTTTCATTTTGTACCAATTACCCTGAATCCGGTAACCGGTAAAGAATGGGAAATGGGTGCCGAAACCAACCTGCCTGACCATCCGCTGTTTAAGGGGGTTAAGAAAATTTACATGAAAGAAGTGGCTCCGATCCTGTTGTCGAAAAAGTCCATACCGGTACTGAAGGACGGGGAACATGTGTTTATTGCCGAAACTGCCTATGGGAAGGGCCATGTTCTGGCCATCGGCGATCCCTGGATTTACAACGAATACATCGGCCACAGCCGCTTGCCCGAATCATTTGAAAACGGCAAAGCCGCTGTCAATTTATGCAGTTATCTGATATCCAAAACAAAGTAATCGGTAATCGGTAATCAGTAATCGGTGATCGGTGTGTGTCAAACCGATTACCGATTACCGATTATTTCCTAAGCACTCAATACCTGGAACAACAGGTACGACACGATCAGCGTAAAAATAATGTTGAACCCCTGGGCAGTCAGGAAGGCATAGAGCGGACGTTTGCTTTCCATGGCTTTCAAATCGGCAAAACGGGTTTCAAGGCCGATGCTGATAAAGGCCAGGTTAAACCAGAAACTGCTGAACGATTTGATCACTTTTCCTGTACCTGTTGCCGTTTCCGGACTAAGAAAGAAGGAAAATACCAGGGATGCCAGGATAAATCCAAGCACAAACTTCGGAAAACGATCCCAGATCACACGCATTGGTACCCTTTCCCTTTTCCCTTCTCCACGGTTCCTGTAAGCCCAGAAAATGGAAATGATAAAAGCGGCTACCCCCAACAAAACATTCTGGGAGAATTTCACAATGGTAGCGTATTTAAGTCCGGTTTCACCGGCAATGGTACCGGCAGCCACAACAGCCCCGGTTGTATCAATGGTTCCGCCCAACCAGGCGCCGGTTACTGCTTCCGACAATCCTATCCACTTCGCCAGAATCGGCATCAGCAGCATCATAGGTATGGCCACTATCAGTACGAGCGAAATAATGAAGGAAAGTTTCTTCTTGTCGCCGTTGATGGCGCCCGCAGTGGCGATGGCTGCTGAAACCCCGCAAATAGAGACTGCGCTGGCTAACATCGTGGAAAACTCATCATCCACCTTCATCTTTTTAGCCACCCAAAAGGCAAAATACCACACGCCGAATACAACGATCACCGCCTGGATGATGCCGAAAGCGCCAGCCGACAGGATGTCTTTAAAGAGAATGGTAGCCCCCAGGAGCACGAGCCCGATTTTTACGTACAGTTCAGTCAGAACCCCTGCCCTCAGCCAGTCAGGAATCCGCACCAGGTTACCGATCAGCAAACCGATCAGCAATGAAAACAGTACGGTCTCCAATCCTGCATTTTTGAAGTGGGTATAAGAAGAGACGAAAAGCGCCAGAAATGCCAGCACACAAACGGTCAGAAAACCTGTGGCAAAGTTTTTAAGTTTGTCCCCACTGAGGATGACTCCCAAAGCAGAGAAGATCCCGAAAATAAGGAAGGTTGAAATCAG
>DAIDJX010000181.1 GCA_027451165.1 Prolixibacteraceae bacterium
GTTGAACATCAAACGAACAAAGCCGGCCCTGTACAATTCAATCCATCAGGCAAAACAGGAAATCCTGGCTCTGATCAGCTACTGATCTTTTCAATTTCTGCCACAAAGGCACTAAGACACAAAGGAATTCAAGGTATTGATAATCTGTCTGTTTACCTTGGTGAATCTTTGTGCCTTAGTGTCTTGGTGGCGTAAAAACACCCTTGGATCAGGATCACTCTTTTAATCTAAAATCTTTTCTTCTTCTTATCTGTTCCCGGCTTTCTCTTTTTCTGGTGAAAAGCCCCCTTAAATTCGGGATTATCGATCTTCCGCTGCCGGTCAACCTCCCGTTTCTGCTTCTGCCGCTCCTCAAAGGCGGTCTGGGTTATTTCCACTTCTTCCGGAATCTCTGCTACAGGAATGGTCATCCGGATCATCTTTTCAATGTGCCGCAAATGCCAGATGTCATCAGGGGTAATCAGCGTAAAGGCTGTCCCGGTATTGCCTGCCCTCGCCGTCCGGCCTATACGGTGCACGTAATCTTCATAATGCGGCGGAATGTCAAAATTGATCACGTGACTGACCAAACTGGCATCCAGGCCACGGGCTGACAGGTCAGTGGTAATAAGGATTCTGACTTCACCGTTTTTAAATGCCTGAATGGTATTGAGCCGGCTGCTCTGCCCTTTATTGGAATGCATGATCCGCTTTTCGCCTTCTGTTTTCCGTTTGATAGCCTTAAATACCAGCTCTGCAGCTTCTTTGGTTTTTACAAAAAGTATGACCCGGTTGAAAACTGCTTCATCGCGGAGCAACCAACTGATCAGGTTAAGCTTGGTGGACAGATTGGGAACCAGGTAAACCGACTGGCTGATCAGTTCTGCAGGGGTGGCGGACGGAGCCACTTCCAATCTTTCAAAATGATCCAGGAATTCTTCAGCCATCTTTTCCACCTTTCCGGAAAAAGTGGCGCTGAACAACAGATTTTGCCGCTTGGGTGGAATGATCTCAAACAATTGCCGCAATTGAGGCATAAAACCCATATCCAACATCCTGTCTGCCTCATCGATGACCAGGTAACGCACCTTTCGCAACGACAGGGCATTGGCCTGATAAAGGTCCCAAAGACGACCAGGTGTAGCCACCAGAATATCAATGCCCGGAGCAACCAGATCAGCATGTTTGGTCCAGCCTATGCCTCCGTATACAGCCGCATGACGCAATTCAGAATAAGTGGTCAGCTCTTCAATATCACCACCCACCTGCACCGACAATTCCCGCGTCGGAACAAGAATGATACACCTGGGTTCGGTACCATCCGGTTTCTGAAGCTTCGTCAATAAGGGAAGAAGGTAAGCAGCTGTTTTGCCAGTACCAGTCTGGGCGATCCCTACCACATTGGCCCCTGAGTTGATGATGGGAATGGCCAGTTCCTGAATGGGGGTCGGTTCGTTGAAACCGATCTCCTCCAGCGCCTTCAGGAGAGATTTCCCGACTTTCAGCTCTTCAAAAGTTTTTTTCATGTGCCAAAGATAAGTATTCATTTCAAGTTACACCGCGCTACACTGTGCAAAACACTGTGTAACACTGTGTAACTATAAGATGCAAAAAAAATCCTGAAATATAGAAGATATCCAAAAATTAATTAAGTTTGCATTACAAACTTGTTTTATAATTTAAACCAGTAACCATGGAAACACAGGAAACCGGGATTGAAAACTTCGATGAACGGGAATCGCTTCGGGTGATCACGGAAATGATTGCAGTATCCCGGAAAAAGCTTCGTCACGATGGAATACTCTTTATCGTATGGGGTTGGGCATTGTTTTATTCGTCGTTCAGCGGATACTTGAAAGAGGAAATTTTATTCTCCAATCTTCAGTACAGGTTGTTTCATTACATGGAGTATTTTCTCATGATCTTCGTATTTGGGTTCACCCTTTGGTATTTGTTCAGGAAGGATAGGAAGACAAGTACCTACATCGGGCTTTCCCTGCGTTGGGTATGGTTTTCCGCATTCTTTTGCATGGTATTGATCAATCTGATACAGGCGAATGTTGTGCATAAAATCAATTTCGAGCTGCAGCATCCGATTTTCATGGTGGTCATTGCCTTTGCCGTAGTGGTTTCGGGGGTCATACTCCGTTACGGGTTTATGATTGGAATGGGGATCCTTTTCGGGTTGCTGGCGTATGCCGGTTCCTTTTTTGAACTGCACACCCAGATGCTCGCGGAGTCGGTTGCGTGGTTCTTTGGGTTTATTCTTCCGGGGCACATATTGTTTGCCCGAAAAACAAAAGAAGCATGATGTTCCCGGCACTGGATCCGGTATTGCACTCCCAGGTAAGGTTGGCGGTGATGTCGCTGCTGGTGGGGGTGCGGTCGGCAGAATTCAGCTACCTGCTGGAATCCATTCAGACTACCAAGGGGAACCTGAGTTTCCAGCTCGGAAAATTGAAAGAGGCCGGCTACATCGAAATTAAAAAATCGTTCCGGGGCAACTATCCACTGACCACCTGTGAGATCACCCCAAAAGGGGCCGAAGCTTTTGAGCAGTATGTCCGGGCGATATCAGGGTATCTCCGGTAACCCCAGCCTTCAAACTGGGGGCTTAGAGCAGACACCATACCACCAACCTCAACCTTCAGGCTGGGGGTCAGGTACAAGCCCATTTTACAGCTATATCCGGGCTTTAGCCCGCCGGAGACCTTTCATCGTAACCTGTACAGATTCCCGGGCAGTGTCTCCACAAGCCCCTTAAACTCCATTTCCAGCAAAAGGGAAGATATTCTGCTGATGGGCATCTCCAGGGTACTGCTTAACTGGTCAATATGGATCTTCTCCCCTTTCTTCATCTGGTCAGCCAGTTGTTGCTCCTCCGGAGTCAATTCAAGAAAGAGTACTTGTTGACGAGGGGCTTTCGCCTTTGAGGGATCCTCCCACCCCAGCACATATTCCAGGTCGGCAGCGTTTTCAATCAAGGCGGCAATGTTTCTTTTTATCAGGTCATTACAACCTTGGGAATACACATCTCCTGCCCTGCCCGGAAAAGCACAGATATCCCGGTCGTATGATGCGGCAATGTCAGCCGTGATCAAAGCGCCTCCTTTTACCCCCGACTCCACCACGATGGTTGCATCGCTCAGTCCGGCAATCAACCGGTTCCTCCGGATAAAGTTCGGCGGATCAATCCTGGTAAGGCTGGGAAAATCGGTCAGGAGCGCGCCATTTTCCACCATCGCCCTGGCAATACGGGCATGGGCTGCCGGATAGAGTTTGTCCAAACCATGCCCCAGTACACCCACCGTGGGCAAGCCATGCTTCAGAGCAGACTTATGCGCCTGAATATCCACCCCGTAGGCCAATCCGCTTACGATCAATACCTGGTGGCCCCTGTCAGCCAGGTCACGGATCAGCTCTTCACACAACTGCCGCCCATAATCGGTGGCATTCCGCGTCCCCACTATGCTGATGGCCTTTATACAGTCAAGATTCACGGTTCCTTTCATAAAAAATAAAATGGGAGCATCCGCACAATTCCGGAAACGGCGCGGGTAATTTTCATCGAGGTAGAAAAATGCCCTGATCCCGTTGCGTTCCATGAAAAGCAATTCTTCCTCTGCCCGGAGGAGCACATTCTTTTCCCTGAGCTTGCGGGCATTGATTTCCCCTATGCCAGGAATTTTCATTAAACGGGAGACTGGTTCACGGAAGATGCCTTCCACACTGCCGACATAGGCAACCAGGTTGCGGGCCAGAATTCCGCCAATTCCGGTGACAATAGACAATGCCACCTGATAGAGTAAGGTGTCTGAGGTCATATCTGAAGAAATTGTGAGGTTGTCAGTGTTGTGAGGTTGTCATTGTTGTCAGGTTGTCCAGGTTGTCGGGTTGTCGGGTTTACTTATCAGGCGGTCACGGAGTTGATGCTCTATCTGCCGGCGCTCTTCCTTATTCAGGGCCGCCAGGCTTACCGGAGGATATTCGGCAATTCCCCTTGAAGTCCTCATCTCCAGGATCAAATCATGCACCAGTCCAAATACCGATTTCTCCAGCCTGTAATCAGACAGGTTTTGCACCGGGAATTCGATGGTTTGATATTCCTTCCTCCCAAACTTCACCAGGGAATAAAACCTTAAAATAAGCCTTTCTTCCGTTAATTCAAACCTTATGTACTGGAAATCAATAGTCTGCCAGGCCAGGAACCAAACAAGCAAAACGCCGGCAGCGATAAACCCGAAAGCATCCTTTCTCCAAAGGAAAAACAGAAGCGATGAGACAGCAAACAGGGCTGCCCCAATGTAAAAGAGCTTTTTCAATCTGCTGATCCTATGCTGATTATCGACTATCATTCCGTTAAATTAATAAAAATTTCCGGAGTGGGTTTAAAGTTTGTAATTTTGTGCAATTTACCGCTTATAATGGAAAATCCGAACAACCGTTCCCACATTATTTTCACAGACACGCTTCGCGAAGAAATCCGGAGTCTGATCAAGCCATATCCCTCCGGAAAAGTATTTCTTTCCACGGAAACCACAGTAGAATCGTTGTGGCTGAAAGATGATCCGTTCTGGCAAAATTTCCCGGGGGTGGTTATTCCGGCGGGCGAAGAAAACAAGAAACTGCAGGCTGTAGAAAAAATATGGGAATTCCTGAGCAGGTCAGGAGCCGACCGTAAATCGCTGTTGATCAATATCGGGGGCGGTATGCTCACCGATCTTTCCGGTTTTGCCGCTTCCACCTTTAAACGGGGGATGGGTTTCATCAATGTTCCCACTACCCTCCTCGCTCAGGTAGACGCTTCTGTGGGCGGGAAAACCGGCTTTAATTTCAATGGCCTGAAAAACGAGATCGGTACTTTCAGGGAACCGGATGCGGTACTTATTGACACCCAATTTCTTCGTACCCTTGACAATGCCAATTTCCGTTCAGGGTATGCTGAAATGATCAAGCACGGACTGATCTTCTCCCCGGAACACCTGGAAGAGTTGATTGCTTTTGATACCGATCACCTCGATTACGCCCGGCTTCAGGAGATGGTCCAACATTCCGTGGAAGTTAAAAAACACTTTGTGGAGCATGATCCTTTCGAAAAAAACATCAGGAAGGCTCTTAATTTCGGCCATACTGCGGGTCATGCGATCGAAAGTCTGGCTATGGAAAGGGGAAAACCCGTTCTGCATGGCTATGCAGTGGCTTGGGGAATGCTGGCAGAACTCACCCTTTCTGTTCAAACCTGCGGATTTCCCGCTGAAGAGGCATGGCGGATCAGCAGCTGGATCAGGGACTTCTATGGCGATCTCCCGCTGACTCCGGATGATTTTCCGGTATTGTGGGAATACATGCACCACGACAAGAAAAATGAGAATAACCTGGTGAATTTCACGCTGCTCTCCGGAACGGGGAAATATGAAATCAACAGAACCTGCAGCAGGGAGCTGGTGATGGAAGCGCTGAAGCTGATTAATGTTATAACTTAAGTATATGAAGATTTTATATTTCGGATTTCGGATGTACAATTTCGGATTTAAAGGCAGGAGAGTCCGCAGGCAAATCCGAAATCTCAAATCCGAAATCCGAAATCAAGTCACATCCGAAATAATCATAAATGGAACATAAATTAGCCCAATATCAGATTACTGCACCCGAATCCCTCCTTGAAGCGACCATTCCCTTGCCCGCTTCCAAAAGCATCAGTAACCGGGCGCACATCATACGGGCGCTGACAAAAGATCCGCAGTCTGTTTTAAATCTGTCGGATTGTGATGATACCCGGGTGATGGAAGAAGTTTTCCGGTCGGCAGGTACAGAGTTTGACATCGGTCATGCCGGTACAGCCATGAGATTCCTCACAGCGTGGTTGTCCACAAGGCCCGGTGAATGGGTATTGACCGGCTCTGAACGGATGAAACAACGTCCCATCCGGGTGCTTGTGGATGCGCTGACTTCCCTGGGCGCCAGGATCAGTTACCTGGATAAAGTGGGTTTCCCGCCACTGGGTATTTCAGGATCGACACTGAAAGGGGGTGTCGTGGAACTGGACGGAAGTGTATCCAGCCAGTATATTACGGCCCTCCTGTTGATTGCTCCCAGCCTGGAAGGGGGACTCATCCTGCGCTTAAAAAACAAATTGACCAGCCGTTCTTACATAGAGATGACCCTGAAACTGATGGAGCATTTCGGCATCCGGCACAGTTGGAAAAACAGGGAAATATCAGTGCCTCAGCAAACTTACCGGTCAGTGGAATACCGCGTGGAAGCAGACTGGTCGGCAGCCAGCTACTGGTATGAAATCTTGTCGCTTGTTCCCTCCGGCAGTATTTTCCTGCGAGGGCTAACCCGGTCGGGGTTACAGGGGGATGAAGCAGTTTCCCACTGGTTCACCGGGTTCGGAATTGACACCATTCTGTCTGATGAAGGCATCCGGCTCACCAGAAATGAGGAAATTCAGCCGGTCAGGATTTTCCTTAGTTTCCATGAGAATCCCGATCTTGCCCAAACCATGGCAGTTGTTTGTGTAGCCAGAAAGATACCCTTCCATTTCATCGGTCTGGAAACCCTCAAGATCAAGGAAACCAACAGGATCGCCGCCCTTCAGAATGAATTGAAGAAATTTGGCGCCATTTTGACTGAACCTTCAGAAGGTGAGCTGAAATGGGATGGGGTTATCCATCGTGAATTCATTCAAAATGTCCCGGTTATAGAAACCTACAACGATCACCGCATGGCGATGGCATTTGCACCGCTTGCGCTGGCCGGAAAACCGGTCATCATTCAACAGCCGGCAGTGGTCACCAAATCTTATCCCGATTTCTGGGATGATCTCAGGATGGCAGGATTTAGCATTTCTTCCGTTCCATGCTGAACGTCTCCCTGAACCAGAACGACC
>DAIDJX010000182.1 GCA_027451165.1 Prolixibacteraceae bacterium
GTTACGAAGAAAAGAACAGCGATACTTTTTTCACCGGCTTTGAGTTCCAGGTACCGGCCAATTCATCCCGGGTCATTAAAGTAAAAATGGTTCCGGAAGGCGATGCCTTGCTGAACGGCCTTAACCTGGAAAATGCCGGAAATCCGTTGAACGAATCTTTTGAAGCTTTTACGCCAGGTTCTCTTTTTGGCGGTTTTGTGTCCTGGAAAACCAACCCCTCTTCTAACGGAACCTACAAGGCCATATTGGGAGAAGTGGTGTCAAATCCCTTCAAAACAGGCATCAACACCAGTGATAAGGTGCTCCGCATTACCCGGCAGGATGACAGTCAGGTCATAACCCCGGCCAATGCCGGGTCACTCACTTACCGGGGTGTCCAGGCCTGGGGTTATGATCTGCGGTTAAATCAGACTTCAGTGGTGGAGTTCAAGTATTACAAAGACATCCCCGGTAAGATCGGAGTCAGGGTTTACGACGGAAACGGGAATTATATCCTTTCTGATTTTGCAGATCCGTATGAGCAAACGGTCAATTACAGCACCGCACAATGGCGGACGGCAAGTTTTGACCTGGGAAAACTGGACCGTTCCAAGCTGGATGAGCGTGCTCCGGGATACCTGCTCATATCTCCGGAAAGAACCGGCACGGAAGCCTTGCAGGAAAAAGAACTGATCATGTATGTCGACGATGTCCGGTTGTTGCCACTGACAACATCTGCAAATAGATTGATGAGACCTGCTGATGGATTTTCAGCCTTCCGGGAACCGGGCACCGGGCGGATTATTGTTTCCCGTCTTCCTTTAAACACCCGGATGGTCAGGCTTTTCGATCTTACCGGCCGTCTGCTGAAGGAACTTGAAGTATCAGCCGGCAATGCAGTTTTTGAGATGAACGGTACTGCTCCGCAGATGGTGATCGTAAGTGCTTTTTCATACGACGGAAAGATCACCTCTGTAAAAGTCGCCAGGTAACCAATTTATAACCGATAGCCAATCAGTTGCTGAGGCCGGCCGGATCCAGTACTTTTATCCGGGAACCTGCAAATGATGAATGAGAATGATTAGTTTTGTTATGTTTCTTGTGAACCAATCAGTTTGATTGTAACAAACCATTTAAATCTGATAAAATAAAAAACTATGGAAAATTCAAGAAGGAATTTTGTAAGAACTGTGGCCACCGGCACACTTGCAGCGGCTGTGGCCCCTTCCGTTTTGGCCCAGGACCAAAAAAAGAAAAAACCGGCACCAGCTGCACCAACTGTTAAAGGACCCAACGACCGGTTGCGGATTGCCGTTTTTGGTGTGAACGGTCGTGGAAAATCCCACATCGAAGAGATCATGAAACTGTCGGAAACGGCCAATATTGAAGTTGCCGTACTTTGTGACCCCGATATGAACGTGCTTCAGCAAAGGGCAGCAGACTTTGAAAAAACCTACGGAAAAAAGGTGATGATTGAACAGGATTTCCGCAGAACCCTGGAAGACAAGACCATTGACGCCGTAACCATTGCCACCCCGAACCACTGGCATGCTCTCCAGGTGATCTGGGCTTGCCAGGCAGGGAAGGATGTGTATGTCGAAAAACCGGCTACCCATAACATATACGAGGGGAAAAAGATGATCGAAGCCGCCTACAAATACAACCGGATCGTTCAGCATGGAGTTCAGCTCCGCAGCTCAGTAGCCATCAGGGAGGCCATCCAGCACCTGAGAGACGGGCTGATCGGCCGGGTGTACATGTCGAGGGGATTGGTGTACCGCTGGCGGCCGGATATCGGTGACAAAGGGATTTCGAAGATACCGGATGGACTTAACTATGATCTTTGGTGCGGCCCGGCCCCCATGCGTCCTTTCACCACCAACCTCGTGCATTACAACTGGCACTGGCACTGGAACTACGGAAATGGAGACGTGGGAAACCAGGGTATCCATGAAACTGACCTTTGCATGTGGGGTTTGGACGTCGATACCCTTCCGGAAAGAATCACCTCCATGGGTGGGAAATTCCTGTTTGATGACTGTAAGGAGGTGCCTGAAATCCAGTCTTCCATTTACCATTATCCGAAAGAAAAGAAAATCATCCAGTTTGAAGTCCGCAACTGGTGCACCAATCTGGAAGATGGCGCCGGTGTAGGCAACATTTTCTACGGAGATAAAGGCTACCTCGTCGTTAAAGGCTACGGAACCTATGAAACTTATCTTGGGGAAAAGAGGGAAAAAGGACCCGCCCGTTCTGAAGGCGGAGAACTGACCCTGCATTTTAAAAACTGGATTGATGCCATCCGGGCACGGGATATGAGCATCCAGAATGGCCCTGTCCAAACCGGACACCTGGCATCATCTCTGGCTCACCTGGGAAATATTTCCTACCGCCTGGGTCGTCAGCTGGAATTCGATCCTGTAGCAGAAAGGTTCATCGGAGATGGGGAGAACGAAGCCAATGCGATGCTCAGCCGCGAATACCGTGCACCCTACCTGCTACCGGAAATAGTTTAATCTTTTATGGGGATTGCATTAAAGATCTCTGTGTGACGCTGTGTGGCTTTTTGACTCTTTGGTACACAGCGTACCACTGAGTATGCACAGCGTTACACAGAGAAAAATATGAAGAAAAGCACATTGCGATTCAACCCCGGAAAAGATAACAGTAAAATGAATTGCCATAAAAATCAAAGGATCCGTTGGGCTATTCTGCTGGCAACAGTGATTTGCTACAGCATTTCCAACACCTTTGCCGCGGACTGGAATAATTTACCCCGAATCCGGGAAAAGGATTTAACAGACTGGAACGGCTATACCAAAATATCGTTCACCCTCGACTCCATTCCCGCATACGTGGTGGTTCCAACGGTTGCAGCGCCGGGAAAACCCTGGATCTGGCGCACCTCCTGGCCGGATTACCATTTTGAGGTTGACCTGAAGTTGCTGGATTACGGATTTCATGTGGCCTATGTTGAGGTATTGGATCTGCTTGGCTCCGACAAGGCACTCGACATCATGGACAGGTTTTACGATCATGTGCGGTCCCGCTACGGGCTGGCGGAAAAATGTGCCATCGAACCCAACAGCCGCGGCGGATTGCATGCCTACCGTTATACTGCCCGGCATCCTGAAAGGATAGCCTGCCTCCTGGGGGATGTCCCGGTGATGGATTTCCGGAGCTGGCCCTCTCCCCGGGACCCTGTTCAATGGGCTCATATCATGCAGTCATACGGTTTCCGGAACATGGATGAAGCAATGAATTACGACGGAAATCCGGTCAGTGATAAAATACTGGCTCCGATCGCTGCAGCCAGAATTCCGTTGCGCCACACCATCTGCCTCAACGACAGTGTGGTTCCGGTTAAAGAGAATACGTTCAGGGCACAGGAGGTTCTCAGAAAGTATGGCTGGGATATTGACCTTGTTATCGTGCCTGAATCAAAGGAACTGAATGGCCATCACTTCCCATTTCCGGATGCATTTGAAAGCGCACAGTTTGTCCTGGAGCATGCATCCGTTCCATCGGGAAAAGGAACTGAATACTATGACTTACGAACCGGATTGGCAAATAGTAAATCGACCTTTGAAAGGGATAAGAAAGGCCGCATTGTGTTCGTCGGCGGATCGATCACCCATAACAGAGGTTGGCGTGATGAACTGATGAAATACTTCAGGGAGCGTTTCCCGGAAACCACTTTTGATTTCGTTGCTTCCGGCATTCCGTCCGTCGGATCGGCAGGCCATGCCTTCCGGCTGGAAGAGGATGTGTTTTCCAGGGGAGTTCCCGACCTGGTGTTTGTGGAAGCAGCCGTCAACGATCACAATTATGATACTTTTCCCGATGGTCCTGACCTTGCCCGCCGGGGCATGGAAGGTGTTGTCAGGCAAATACGGGCAAAATATCCGATGACTGATGTGGTGGAGATGCATTTCATCCATGATAACGATCTTCCCGTCTGGAATGAGGGAAAGGTTCCCTACCCGGTGGAAGAACATGAAAAAGTAGCAGAATATTACGGCTGTCCTTCCCTCAACCTTTCCAAAGAGGTAGCTGACAGGATTGTCTCAGGACAATTTACCTGGAAAGATGATTTCAAAAACCTTCATCCCTCTCCCTATGGTCAGCGGGTGTATGCCAACAGTATGATCCGTATGCTGGAAGCAGCCTTCAGGGCAGAGACCCTTCCAAAATCACATAAACTGCCAAAACGCCCGTTGGACAATCAGAGTTACTTCCGTGGTCGTCATGGAAAACTGGAAGAAGCGGTGCTGTCAAATGGATTCACGCTGGAGCAGAAATGGGAACCGGAGCTAAAACAGGAGGTCAGGGCAGGTTATGGTTTTTGTCCGGCCATCACTACCAGAATGGCAGGAGCTGAAATGAAATTCACATTTAACGGGACCGCATTTGGACTGTTCCTGGCTGCAGGCCGTGATACCGGGGTGATGGAATACAGCACCGACGGCGCACCCTTTCGTGAACTGGACACCTGGACTCCATGGAGCAATGCTCTTTATCTTCCCTGGCCGGTAATCCTCGAAAGTGGTTTGAAACCCGGAAAACACACCATCACCATCCGGACAACCGGTAAGGTTAAAGAAAGACAGGGGTTGCACATCATCCATATCCTGCTGAATTAAACGTCTCACTTTCCATCGTATGAATCAAAAATACTACCTGTTGTTTTTAATGGTATTGTTCAGTATACCTCCAGTGTTTGCCCAACACAAACCTTTCCTCGAAAACATATACGACTACATCGAAAACCCTCAGATGATCGGTCTCGGACAAGAGGAAGGACATGTTCCGATGTTGCCATACGCTTCTGTGGAAAAAGCGCTGACCCGCCTTCCTGAAAATTCCTCCGGCTACCTGTCGCTTGACGGGATCTGGAAATTCCTGTATGCGGTCAATCCGGGAGAAGCAAACAAGGAGTTCTTCAGCTATGATTTCAGGGAAAAGGAAATGCAGGAGATCCGCGTTCCCGGTCACTGGCAGATGCAGGGTTTCGGGGAGAAGATTTTCAGAAATGTTACCCAGCCTTTCGTGTCAAAACCACCGCAAATACCCCGGGATTACAATCCGGTAGGTTCGTACCGGAAAACTTTTAACCTTCCGGCTTCCTTCAGGAATAAAGAAATTATGCTCCATTTCGAGGGGGTAAGCTCAGCTTTCTTCCTTTGGGTAAACGGACAGGAAGCCGGCTACAACCAGGGAGCCAACGAGCCGGCGGAATTCAATGTAACCAAATTGCTCAAACCGGGGAAAAACACCATTTCGGTCATGGTATTCCAGTATTCCGACGGAACCTACAACGAAGACCAGGATATGTGGCGGTTGAGTGGCATCCACCGTAGTGTATACCTGATGGCCCTTCCCAAAACGCATATTTACGACTACTATTATTCCACGGATTTGGACAACCAATACAGGGAGGCTACCTTTAACCTGCAAACTACCCTCCGGAATTTTTCCCCGGTGGCAGTCAGGAACCTCCTCGTAAAAGTAACCCTTTATGATCCCACTGCCCGGAAGGTGCTAAGAACCATAACCTCTGCCCCTTTTACCCTGGAAGCCAACGACCGGACCAACCACCGGTTCCGGGCAAAAATCAATGACCCTCTCCTATGGTCCGCAGAAAAGCCGGTACTGTATCCGGTCACCTTTGAGTTGCTGGATGCTGCCGGAAAAACAATTGAGGCGCTTTCCGACCGGGTTGGATTCCGGGAGATGGAAGTAAAAAACCAGGTTTTTTACCTCAACGGAGTACCCATCAAACTGAACGGGGTGAACAGCCACATGCAGCATCCCGACCTGGGCCATACCATGGACCGGGCAACCATTCTGAAGGATTTTACCCTGATGAAACAGTTTAACATCAACTGTGTGCGTACCAGCCACTACCCCCCGGTGAAAGAATACCTGGAACTGGCCGATGAAATGGGAATTTACATTGTGGATGAGTGCGGTGATGAAGCACATGCCACGGAATATATTTCAAAAGATTCCCTGTGGACAAAGTCATATGTGGAACGCGCCGAAAAAATGGTGCTCCGCGACCGGAACCATGCCTGCATCATCATGTGGAGCGCCGGCAATGAAAGCGGTTCCGGATTTAACATCTGTGAAGTGATCAAGGCCGGAAAACGGTTGGATCCCAGCCGCCCGGCATGGATGTACGGCGGAAACGATTACGATGCCCCCGGCCATAACCCGGTGGAGTGCGAAGACATCATCGGCCCGCGCTACGGAACTCCTTTCCAGCTTAAAACGGATTTCGGACAATCTCCTGAGGAGATCGATCCACGTCCATCCTTTATGGATGAATACCTCGCAGCCACCGGGAACAGCCTCGGCGGACTGGATGAATACTGGGAGGTGATCTACCGGTATCCGAGGCTGATGGGAGGCGCCATCTGGGATTTTGTGAGCCCCGGCCTGCGGGAAAAATACCTCAGCACTCCCGATTCCTCAGGAAATAACCTGGATGCAGCCCTGATGGGAAAAACCAACCTTGTTCCCGGCAAATCCGGGAAAGCTGTTCAACTGACCGGAACCGATACCTGGATTGAATTTTACCGGGATCCTCTGCTCGATATTTCCGGCAAAGCGCTGACCCTCTCCTTTTGGGTCAAACCAGGACCCTGGAATGGCAATGGTACTTTCCTGTCGAAAGGATTTTACCAGTTCGGGATCGAACAGGTTAACGAAAAAGAAATAGAGTTTTTTGTGGGTGACCGGAAGAAGACCGGTGTGAAGACCTCCGTTCCCGGTAACTGGACCGGCTTTTGGCATCTGGTAACGGGGGTGTTCAACGGCGCACAACTTCAGTTGTACATTGACGGAGAATTAAAAGCCTCCGTACCCTGTACCCTGACCA